>NZ_JBHWMB010000004.1:220014-224609 GCF_042730015.1 Streptomyces sp. NPDC059957
AAAAACGCTGCGAGGCGAGTACCCGGTGGGCCCCCGTTGGGCGGGGGTGGGACCCCACTGGCCGGGGGCGGGGCGCCCTACGGGCGCCCCGCCCGGCGGCGCGTCCGGATCAGTAGCACTGCAGACCGGTCTGGGCGCTCGCGACGGCCGTGTCGAGCTTCTGCAGGTCAGGGGTGAGCTTGGTGAGGGCCTCGGCCCCAGTGGTCTCGCCGGGCAGGCCCTCGTACGTCTTCTTCACATCGGCGGCGGCGGACTTGACCGCGTCCTTCTGAGCGGCATTGAACTGCGCGGTGGACTCGGCGACGGTCTTCGCGTCGTCCTGGACGGCCTTGTGCGCGTCCTTGATCTCGTCCTTGGTGGCTGTCGCCGGGTCGAGCGCACGCAACTTCGCGTTGTCGGCCTTGAGTTCGGTCAGACTGCTGCACAGTTCCGTGGTCGCGTCGTCGGTGGGCCCGGCGGCGAAGGCCGAGGCGGCCCCGCCGGCGACGAGAAGCGCTGCTGCGGCCGTGCTCACGGCCGTGGCGAGAAGTCGGTTCATCTGTGATGCACCCCTTCGGGGAAGACGCCCCCCGGTACGGCCCCCACTCGTACCAAGCTGACACAGGGCCCCAGGGCCCGCATCCGCACGCCACTCCCCCACCCCACCTGCATTCCGGATGAAACCGCAGGTCACCGTACTGATCCGCCGGCCAGAACGGCACAACGGGGGCCGGCGGGCGCCGGCCCCCGAGGACGGGACCCGGGATGCGCGCCCGTCAGCGGCGGCGTGCGCAGGTCCAGGCCCCCATTCCCTGGATCCTGGCGAGCCTCCTCGCCGTGGCGATCTGCTCCGCCTTCGTGGCGAGGTCGGCGCGTGGTGCGTACTTGCGGCCTCCTGCCGCCTTCCAGCTCGACTGGGTGAACTGCAATCCGCCGTAATGGCCGTTGCCGGTGTTCGCCCGCCAATTCCCCCCGGATTCACACCGGGCGATGGCGTCCCAGTCGGGGCCCTGTTTCGAGTGGACGGCGGCGGCATGGGCACCGGAGACGTCCACGAGCGGAACTGCCAACACCATGAGGAACACCAGCAGTTGAGCGATCCTGCCCAGCTCTCGCCGGTCCTTCGGGTAGCGCGACATCAGTCCTCCTTCGCTGTTGGGGCGGGCTGCCGCAAACAGCGGGCGGGCCCGCTTACGACCCTCTTCGGGCCGTGGCCACAGCACAGCACGGACCGTCGTACTTCCAGGCGCACTTGCCACCTGTGAAGGGGCAACGCCACCCGAACGGACGCTCTAAGACCCTCGCACGGCGCTCTACGCCCCTCGCGCATCCCTGCCGACCGCCGATCCGACGAGCGTGTTCGGCATGCACAGCGACACGAACGGCGATAAGAACCCCGACAGACCCCAACAGTGCACGTCCGCCAACAGGGGGCAGCATGAAGTACGACCTGTCCGATCGCCTGGTCGTGGGGATCGCCTCCAGCGCGCTGTTCGACCTGACCGACGGCGACGCGGTGTTCCGGGAGCACGGAGAGGACGCCTACCGCACATACCAGGAGAATCACCTCGACGAACTTCTGACCAAGGGCGTGGCCTTCCCGTTCGTCAGGCGCCTGCTGTCGTTGAACGACCTCTCGGACGGGTCCGACCCCCTGGTCGAGGTCATCATCCTCTCGCGCAACGACCCGGACACCGGGATGCGCGTCATGCGTTCGATCAAGGCGCACCACCTGCCCATCAGCCGCGCGATCTTTCAACAGGGGCGCCCCTCATACGGTTTCATGCCGGCGCTGAACATGTCGCTGTTCCTGTCGGCCAACGGATCCGACGTACGGGACGCGGTCGCGGCCGGGCTTCCTGCGGGGCACGTGCTGAACACGGCACGCATCGACGACGAGAGCGAACCCGAACTGCGTCTCGCCTTCGACTTCGACGGAGTGGTGGCGAGCGACACCTCCGAACGCGTCTACCGGAACGGCGGCATCGAAACCTTCCGCGCACACGAAGTCAACCATGTCGCCACTCCCCACGATCCGGGACCGCTGCGGAACTTCCTCGCGGGAATCAACCGCATCCAGCGCCGAGAAGACGAGCAGCACCGCAGGGACCCCGCGTATCGGCCTCGTATCCGGGTATCCCTGGTCACCGCTCGAGACGCCCCCGCACACGAACGTGCCCTACGGAGCCTGAAGGAGTGGGGCCTTCGGGTGAACGACGCCTTCTTCCTCGGCGGCATCGACAAGGCCGCCGTCATGAAGACGCTCGACCCCCACATCTTCTTCGACGACCAGGTCTCCCACCTGAACGGCACGGCACAGGGCACCCCGAGCGTCCACATACCGTTCGGTGTCGCCAATGCTCCACCTGCCGAGACTGCCTGAACAACCATTTGAACACTAGGAGTTGATTGTCCGAAGAGGGCAATCAACGGTGTCGTCAGACGACTTCGACTCCCGGCGCGTGCGGTGGCAGCTCCGCGAGTCCGTCCGACGGTCCGGTGATTATCGGCCCATTGCTGCATGCGGGTTACTGGTGATCTTCGTCCGGTTTTTCCGTGCTTATGATTCCCGCGCTATGACAGAAAGTCAGAATTTCCGAGGCTTATGCGCCTCGGCCGATGTGGTCGTGCTCGGCGCCGGCCCCGCCGGCCTGGTGCTCGCCAACCTCCTGCTCGCCGCCGGGATCGACTGCGTGGTTCTCGAACGCGCCGACCGGTCACACGTCCAGACCCGGGCCCGGGCCGGCTTCCTCGCGCCGAACACCGTCCGGATCCTGGACCGACACGGTCTCGCCGACGGGCTGCACCGGAACGGGCGCACCCACGGTACGTGCGAGTTCCGTACCGGGGACGGCCGCTTCCGCCTGGACTACGGCTCCCTGGGCCGCGGCGAGCAGCACACCGTCTACCCGCAGCAGAACCTGGTGACGGACCTGCTGACGCACTACCTCTCCGCCGGCGGCAGGATCCACTTCACGACCGAGGCCCTGGCGGTCCACGATGCCGACGGCGCCCGGCCGTACGTCACCACCCGGGAGCCGGACGGCCGCCCCACCCGGTGGGACGCCCGGTACGTCGCCGGCTGCGACGGCCGTCACGGAGCGTCCCGACGCTCGTTGCCGCCCGGCGCGGTCCGCCACCACCACGACCACGGAGTGAGCTGGCTCGGCCTGCTGGCCGAGGCTCCGCCCAGCCTCGACGCCGTCGGCTACGCCGTCCACGAACGCGGCTTCGCCGGCCACATGGCCCGCAGCCCGCAGGTCACCCGGTACTACCTCCAGTACCGGCGCGGCGCCCCCGCCGACGCCTGGTCCGAGGAGCGGATCTGGGACGAGCTCGACCTGCGGATGGGCGCCACGGAACACGGCCCGCTGCGCAGGGGGCCGATCATCGAGCGTGGCGTCGTCGACCTCGCGTGCGACGTGGTCGAACCCCTGCGTCACGGCTCGCTCCTGCTCGCCGGCGACGCCGCGAGCCTGACCGCGCCGGCCGCGGCGAAGGGTGCGAACCTCGCCGTGCTGGAGGCCGAGCTCTTGGGCGGTGCCCTCGCCGAGACCCTCGCCGGAGGGGACGGCGCGGCCCTCGACCGCTACTCGGCGCAAAGCCTGGCGCACATCTGGCGCGCGCAGGAGTTCACCCAGTGGATGACCGGACTGCTGCACGCGCTCCCGGTCCGGGACCAAGCGGACGGATCGCTCTTCCAGGCTTCCCTGCGGCGCGCCCGCCTCGACTCCTTGCGCACCTCCCGCGCCCACCAGGACTGGTTCGCCGAGAACTACGTCGGCATGTGACCCGCTCTTCCCCGTATCCGTACCGCCTTATCCCGTACCGCCTTATCCGTACCGCCTCCTCGCTCGACCACCGCACAGCCGGTCCACCATGCGCCGGTCCACCATGCCCAGCTCCGCCGGAGCACCCGCCCCAGCACCGCCCGAGGAACCTCTGCGATGACGACGACCCTCCCCGCCGAAGCGACGCGTCCCGCCGGATCGCCGCTTCGAGGCGAAACGATGCTTCCCGACGACACGGCCCGCCTGCGCGCGGCCGTCGCCTTCGTACGGGAACACGACACCGCCACCGTGCTGTCCCTCCTGCTGCCCGGCCTGCGCGGCCCGGAGCTGGAGTCCCTGGCCCCGCACTGCCGCTTCGCCCACGCCGGCCTGCTGATCTTCCCCACCGACCCGCAGGACCTGCGCCGCCGGCTCGCCGACTGCGGGCTCGCCGTCGACACTCCGTCCCAGCCCAGCGTCGTCGTACGGCAGCGGCTCGCCCGGCGCCACCGTCGCGACCTGGCCGAGCTCGACGTCCGGATCCTGCGCCCCCGCGTCCAGGGCCCGGCCGGAGAGCGCCGCGCGGTGGAGGTGTTCGCCCTGACGGTGCCCGCGCCCTCGGGCCTGGAAGCGATCGCCGCGCACGAACGCGTCCGCGGCCACGAGGCCCACCTGGCCCTCGAACTGGAGCACCCGGACCCCCTGGTGCTGCGCGGCCTGTGCGCGGTGCTCGCCCGGCACGGCGCCCGCCCCGACGGCGGCGGGTACAACCCGCACGAGGACGGCACCGTCCTCTACTTCACCACCCCCGCGGCCGGGGCGTGCGGCTACCGTCGCCTGGAGCTC
>NZ_JBHWMB010000005.1:0-215130 GCF_042730015.1 Streptomyces sp. NPDC059957
GCCACCCCCCCCCCCCGCCCCGTTCCCGTACCTCGGCGCAACTACTCTGCCTCGCCCGGGTTGGCGTCGCCCTCGGGCTTCGACGGCGACGGCGCCGGAGACGTCGGCTTCGACGGGCTCGGCGTGGGCGTCGGCGTCGGGGTGGGCGTCGGCGTCGGGGTGGGCGTCGGCGTCGGTGACGGGGAGTACGACGGCGAGTACGAGTAGCTCGGCGTGGAGGACTTGCTGCGGCTCGGGCCCGGCGTGTACGAGCTCTCCGGCGTCCGCTTGGACGTCGAGGCCTCCGGCTCCGGAGTGTCCTGCGTCGTACCTGCCGGGGAGGACACGGAGTTCGACGACGGGGTCGTACCCGTGCCGGGTTCCTTCTTGTTGCCGCCGAAGTTGTCGACCGCGTACGCCACGCCGCCCGCGACCGCGAGGACGGCGAGGACCGCGAACAGCCACATCTTCCACTTGCCGCCGCCGGAGTGGTCGTCGTACCCGCCGGAGCCGTTGTACCCGCCGTTCCCGCCGTGGTTCCCGCCACCGCCGGGGTAGGCGGAGCCGTCGTCCGGGTTCAGCGGCGGCACCATCGGCTGCTGGAACTGCGAGGTGTTGGAGTGCGAGCCGTACGGGGGCTGGCCCTGGCCGGGCGTCGCCATCGCCGTGGTCTGCGCCGGGCCGCGCCCGTGCGGCAGCGCCATGGTGACCGGGCCTGTGTTCCAGGTGCCGGTGTTGGGCCCCTGGTCGTGCAGCATCTGCAGGGCGTACTGGACCAGCCCGCGCATCTCCTCGGCGCTCTGGAACCGGTCGTCCGGGTCCTTGGCGAGGGAGCGCATGACGAGCCCGTCGAGCTCCTGCGGGATGTTGCCGCCCTCCGGCAGCTGCGAGGGCGGGATCGGCGCGTCCTGCACGTGCTGGTAGACCACCGACAGGGGGGTCTCCCCGGTGAACGGGGGACGCAGCGACAGGAGTTCGTAGAGCAGGCAGCCCGTCGCGTACAGGTCGGAACGGTGGTCCACGGCCTTGCCGAGGGCCTGTTCGGGCGACAGGTACTGCGGGGTGCCCATGACCATGCCGGTCTGGGTCATCGTCGACTGCGCGCCGTGCAGGGCGCGCGCGATGCCGAAGTCCATGACCTTGACCGCGCCGGTGTCCGTGATGATCACGTTGGCGGGCTTGATGTCGCGGTGCACGATGCCGTGCTGGTGCGAGTACGCGAGCGCTTCGAGCACGCCGGAGGTGATGATCAGCGCCTGGTCGGGGCCCGGGGCCTCGGCGCTGATCAACAGGTCGCGGATGGTGCGGCCCTCGACCAGTTCCATGACGATGTAGGGGACGACGTTCGGGCCGACCCGGTCCTCGCCCGAGTCGTACACGGCGACCACGGCATGGTGGTTGAGGCCGGCGACCGACTGGGCCTCGCGCGTGAAGCGGGCCTTGGACACCGGGTCCTCGGCCAGGTCGGGGCGCAGCAGTTTGACGGCGACGGTCCGGCCCAGCCGGACGTCCTCGGCCGCGAAGACCTCGGCCATGCCGCCGCGGCCCAGACGGTGGGTCAGCCGGTAACGGCCGTCTCCCACCAGGCCGCCCGCGCCCCAATGCTCCGGACCCTCTGCCATCCCGGCGCCGCTTCCCTCGGGTTCGGGTGCCATCAGTCCTCACCGTCGTCTGTCTCGGCCGCCGCTCGTGCGGTAGGTCCTCATCGTGTGCTCCGACGAACGCTACAGCCTCGCAACCGGTCGTTGTTCGGGTGAGCACGCCCCCGGCCGACGACACGGACCGCCTGTGGACCCCCTGTGGCCTTGTGGTCACGGAACGGGAACCTGGCTTGACGTGTGCTTGCCCTCCGGCAGACTGAGGCCGACATGCGCTCAGCCAGAGGCGTAGGGACACACCCGAGGGGAAGCAACAGTCATGAGCCAGGACGGCACTCAGGGCCAGTACGCGGGCGGCTCTCTGGCCGGTGGCCGTTACCAGCTAAGGGACTTGCTCGGCGAGGGAGGCATGGCCTCCGTTTATCTCGCCTACGACTCGGCGCTCGACCGCCAGGTGGCCATCAAGACCCTGCACAGCGAGCTCGGGCGCGAGCAGTCCTTCCGCGAACGCTTCCGCCGCGAGGCCCAGGCTGTAGCGAAACTGTCGCACACCAACATCGTCTCGGTATTCGACACCGGTGAGGGCGTCGTCTCCTTCGCGAACCCCGCGGTGGCCGACGGCGCGGTCATGCCGTACATCGTCATGGAGTACGTCGAGGGGCAGCCGCTCGGCTCCGTCCTGGACGGCGACATCAGGCAGTACGGTGCCATGCCGGCCGACAAGGCGCTGAAGGTGACGGCCGACGTGCTGGCCGCTCTGGAGAGCAGCCACGAGATGGGGCTGGTCCACCGCGACATCAAGCCGGGCAACGTCATGATGACGCGGCGCGGAGTGGTCAAGGTCATGGACTTCGGCATCGCGCGGGCCATGCAGTCGGGGGTCACCTCGATGACGCAGACCGGCATGGTCGTCGGCACCCCGCAGTACCTCTCCCCCGAGCAGGCGCTCGGGCGGGCCGTGGACGCCCGCTCCGACCTGTACTCGGTGGGCATCATGCTCTTCGAGCTGCTGACCGGGCGGGTCCCCTTCGTCGCCGACTCGGCCCTGGGCATGGCGTACGCGCACGTCCAGGAGGAGCCGGTCGCGCCCTCCTCCATCAACCGCTCGGTCACCCCGGCGATGGACGCGCTGGTGGCGCGGGCCCTGAAGAAGAACCCGAACGAGCGTTTCCCCACCGCCGCCGCCATGCTCGACGAGGTCGCCCGGGTGGCGGGCGCCGGGCACACCGGAGCCCCGGTCATCGTCCCGGGCGCGCACCCGACGAACAGCGGTGCCGGGCTCGGCTCGGCCGTGTTCCCGCCGGTGGACTCCGCCCTGCAGGCGCCGCCGCACTCGGTGCAGCATCCGTACCAGGCGCCGCACACCCCGGTGCCGTCCGCGTACGCGCCGACGCCGCCGCCCGGTCCGCAGTCCGGGGCCTACGGGTACCCGCAGCAGCAGCCGCTGCACCAGCAGGCGCCGACCCCCGCGCCGTACGGGGCGTCGACCCCGCCGCCGTACACGATGTCGCCGCAGGGCGGGCAGAGCGGCCAGGGGCATGCCGCGGGCTCCGGGAAGAAGAAGAACACCCCTGTCCTGGTGGGGGCCGTCGTGGTGGCGCTGGTGGCCATCGGCGGGCTGATCGCCGCGCTGGACCTGGGCGGCGACGACAAGGACAAGGCCGGGCCGACGGACCCGAGCTCCTCCTCCTCGGCGTCCGCTCCGGCGAAGGCCGGGCACAAGGGGCCGGACATCTCGCGCACGATCGATGAAAAGAAGTGCAAGGAGGCCCGGAAGGGCTCCGACCCCACCAAGGTGGTGGCACCGGACTTCCGGTACATGAACGAGGTCTCGGTGAAGGCCTGCATCCGCGCCGCCGGCTGGAAGTACGACCCGAAGCCGAGGGACGAGGCGGTCTACGGCGAGGGGACCGTCCTGGAACAGCTTCCTGTGGACAACACCGAGATCGACCCGAGGAGCGTCACCTTCACCCTGTGGATCTCCACCGGCGACCCGGAATGATCCGGCCCGGGTGCTCCCCGGAAGGGTGAACCGGAGTTCGCCCGCCGGGCGCCGCTTCTGATACATACGCGCAGGTCACACCCGCCGCACCTCCGGGAGTCCTGTTGCACCGTCCCGCGCGCACCCTCGTACGCGTCCTCACCGCCACCGCCGCAGCGCTGGCGGTGAGCGCGCTCGCCGCCGCACCCGCCTCGGCGGTCGGCGCTTCCTCCAGCTGTGACGCCACCGGCGCCTACGGAAGCGCCGACTGGACCTGGATGAACGGCTCCACCCTGATCCACATCAAGCTGACGTCCGTGGACACCGCGGACGACGCCCGCATCGCCGGCATCAGGCTCTACACGCTGGACCACCGGGGCGGCTCGCACGATTGGCCCTGGCGCTTCAACAAGCGCGGGGCCGGCAAGAGCCAGACCTGGGAGACCACCCTCCAGGACAAGCGCGGGATCGACCGGGTCGGCGTCGAGGCCGCGGCGTTCGACGACGCCGGCTACCGGAGCATGTGCGGGTCCGGATCCGTGAAGAATCCGATCTTCTGAGCGGGCCCGGATCCCGTTACGGCCCGTCCGGGATGCCGCTTTTGTCCGGTTATGTAAATCTGAGTCCGTGACCTACGCCCGCGCGCTGCGCTGGACCGCCGGGGCAGCGTTGGCGACCGCCACGCTGCTGATCACGGCGCCCGCGCACGCCGCGGCCTCCGCACCGGCCCCGACCTCCGCCCGGGCCTTCACCCCCGCCCTCCCGTTCGCCTCGGGCTACGCCTTCGCCCCCGGTTCCGCTGCCGCGTCCGGTTCGGTCGCCGCGCCCACGTACGTCGCCACCCGCGCGTCCGTCGCCGCCCCCGCGTCCGTGGCCGACGCGGCGGACCGGGCCTTCGAGGACCTCGCCGGAAGCTCCGCCGGGGCCGGGCGGGAGCGGCCCGGGCGGCCGGTGGGCGAGCCCGCCAATCCCGAGACCGTGCTCGCCGCGCGCCCCGTGCCGGCGCACCCGCGCACCGAGCAGCTCACGGCGGTTCCCGCGACCCCCTCCGAACCCCCGCTGGTCGGCGCGCTCGGCACCGAGCCGAACGAGCGGGCCGCCGACCTGGCCGCGCACATGCTGCCGCTCGGAACGGGATTCACCCTGATGGGACTGGGTCTCGGTTTCATGGGAATGCGGCTGCGCCGGGGCATGTAGCCCCCGTTCCCCCCTCGGGTCCCCCTCAGGACGTAGGCCCCAGGATGGTTGCGGCGAGGTACATACTCGGTATACATACTGAGTATGTCGATCCGCCACGGCCTTCTCGCCCTGCTGGAACGGGGCCCCCGGTACGGCTCCCAACTGCGCACCGAATTCGAGTCCCGCACCGGCTCCACCTGGCCGCTCAACGTCGGGCAGGTCTACACCACGCTCGCCCGGCTGGAGCGCGACGGCCTCGTCGCCCCCGGCGGAGAGGACACCGCCGGGCACACCTTGTACGCCATCACGGAGACCGGCCGCCACGAACTGCGCGAGTGGTACGAGCGTCCCGTCGACCGGGCCAACCCGCCCCGGGACGAGCTCGCCATCAAACTCGCCATGGCCGTCGGCGCACCCGGCGTGGACATCCGCGCCGTCATCCAGGCCCAGCGGCACGCCACCGTCCAGGCCATGCAGGACTACACCCGGCTCAAGGCACAAGCGCTCGCCGCCATCGAGAGCGGGCGCTCCGGGGAGCGCGACGACATCGCCTGGCTCCTGGTCCTGGAACAGCTGATCTTCCAGACCGAGGCCGAGGCCCGCTGGCTCGACCACTGCGAGTCCCGGCTCGTACGGCTGTCCGCGCGCGGGGAGCGCGCACCGGCCGAGGCCGAACCGCCCGAGGGCCACGGGGCCCCCGGGGCCACCACCGTCCCGACCACACCCACGACCACCGACCGGTCTCTTTCCCGCACCGCTCGCACGCGGCGGGTCTGAACCACCGCTCCACGTCCCAGGGGGGAACCCTTCATGCCCGACCAGCCCGTATTGCAACTGGACCAGCTCGTCCGCATCCACGGCAGCGGCGCCACCGAGGTGCACGCCCTGCGCGGGATCGACCTCTCCGTGTACCCCGGCGAACTCGTCGCCGTCATGGGCCCCTCCGGGTCCGGCAAGTCCACCCTGCTGACCCTCGCCGGCGGACTCGACACCCCGAGCAGCGGCAAGGTGATCGTCGAGGGCACCGACATCACCACCGCGAGCCGCAAGCAGCTGGCCGCCCTGCGCCGCCGCAGCATCGGGTACGTCTTCCAGGACTACAACCTGATCCCGGCGCTCACCGCCGCCGAGAACGTCGCCCTGCCCCTCGAACTCGACGGGGTCTCCGCCCGCAAGGCCCGCGTCTCCGCGCTCGCGGCCCTGGAGGAGATGAACCTCGGGCAGCTCGCCGACCGCTTCCCCGACGAGATGTCCGGCGGCCAGCAGCAGCGCGTGGCCATCGCCCGCGCCCTGGTCGGCGACCGCCGCCTCGTCCTCGCCGACGAGCCGACCGGCGCACTGGACTCCGAGACCGGGGAATCCGTACTCGCCCTGCTGCGCTCGCGCTGCGACGCCGGTGCGGCCGGGATCCTGGTCACGCACGAGCCGCGCTTCGCCGCGTGGGCCGACCGCGTGGTGTTCCTGCGCGACGGCAGCGTCGTCGACGAGACCCTGCGCAGCCAGGCCGACACCCTGCTCTCCGGGCAGGCGGCCGCTCAGTGATCTCCTCGTACCACTCCTGGATCGCGGCGATCCGGATAGCCCGCCGCGACGCCTGGCGCTCCAAGGGCCGCAGCGCCCTCGTCCTGGCCATGATCGCCCTGCCGATCGTCGGCGTGAGCGCCGTCGACCTCACCGTGCGCAGCTCGGAGCTCTCCACCGAGCAGCGCCTCGGGCGGGTGCTCGGCGCGGCCGACGCCAAGGTGACCTCGACGCACATGGACACGGCCATCTACCAGAGCCCCGACGCCCAGAGCTACGCCCCGGTAGGCGGCTACGACAAGTACGACCCGATCTCGGACCGCCGGGACAAGGCCGACGCGCCGCAGTTCCCGGCCGGAGCGCAGTCCGTCAAGGACAGCAAGTCCCACGCCAAGGTCCGCACCCGGCACGGGATCATGCACGCCGAGCTCCGCGAGATCGACCCGGCGAGCCCGCTGGTCAAGGGCCTGTGGACGCTGGAGCGCGGCCGGCTGCCTAAGGCTCCCGGAGAGGTCCTCGCCACCGGCGCCTTCCTCGAGGAGTCCGGCTACTTCCTCGGCTCCAGCGTGACCCCGCGCGAGTCGAAGAGCTCGTACAAGATCGTCGGCGTCTACGAGATGCCGGGCGACCTGCACAACTCGCAGCTCCTGGCCCCTCCGGGCACCCTGCTCGCCCCGCTCGACCGGGACCGCAAGGCCGCCGGCAGCACTGGGGTGGAACCCCAGGACGAGTACCTGGTGAAGGTCGGCGGCGAAGGTTTCACGTGGAACATGGTCAAGGAGACCAACGCCAAGCAGCACCTCCTCGTCGAATCGCGCGTCGTGCTGCTGGACCCGCCGGCCGACTCCGAAGTGCCGCTCTACACCGAGCAGCCCCGGGACAGGTGGGAGCCCGGCGCCACCATCGGAGCCACCGAACTCGCCATCGTCTCCACCGTCGTCGGCCTTGCCATGCTGGAGATCTGCCTGCTGGCCGGACCCGCCTTCGCGGTGGGCGCCCGGCGCTCGCGCCGCCAGCTCGGCCTCGTCGGCGCCAACGGCGGTGACCGGCGGCACATCCGGGCCATCGTGCTCTCCGGCGGCCTCGTCATCGGCGCCGCGGCGGCCGTCGTCGGCACCGCTCTCGGCATCGCCCTCACGGTCGGGCTCCGCCCGGTGCTGGAGGACACGATCGGCCAGCGGTTCGGCAGCTTCGACGTCCGCCCGCTGGAGCTCCTCGCCATCGGCCTGCTCGCCGTCCTGACCGGGCTGCTCGCGGCCATCGTCCCCGCGGTCAACGCCTCCCGGCAGACCGTGCTGGCCTCCCTCACCGGCCGCCGCGGCGTGCGCCGGGCCAACCGGGTGCTGCCCGTCATCGGCCTGATCGCCATCGCGGCCGGCGCCGCCATCGCCCTGTTCGGCTCCGTCTCCGAGATGGGCTCCACCGTCGTCGCCGGCGGCAGCGCCATCGCCGAGCTCGGCGTCGTCGCCCTCACCCCCACCCTGGTCGGCCTGTTCGGCCGGGCCGGCCGGTGGCTGCCGCTGTCGCCCCGCCTCGCGCTGCGCGACGCCGTCCGCAACCGGGGGCGCACGGCGCCCGCCGTGGCCGCCGTACTGGCCGCCGTCGCCGGCACCGTCGCCGTGGCCACGTACCAGCACAGCAGGGAGATCCAGGCGCGGCACGAGTACGTCGCCCAGCTCCCGTACGACGCCGGTCTGATCGAGACCAACGACTACAGCGCGTTCCGGGACGTGCCCGCGATGCGCGAGACCCTGACGAAGGAACTCCCGGTGGCCGTACGGGCCGACGTGGACCGCCTCGCCGTCGGCAAGCCGGGCTGCACCCCGTACGGGGACGACCCGGAGTGCGGGCAGGCCGAGATCGTCATCCCGAAGGAGCAGCGCTGTCCCCTCTACTCGGCCGTGAACGGACCGGAATCGTTCACCCTGGCCGAACGGAAGGCGCTGCAGAGCGACTGGCGGTGCCAGCACGACCGCTTCGGCGTCCAGTACTCCCTGGTCATCGCCGACGAGAAGCTGATGTCCGTCCTGGACGTCGAGGACCCGGGCGCCGCGGCCGCGCTGAAGGCGGGCAAGGCCGTCTCCTTCAAGAAGCAGAACGTGCGCGAGAACAAGGTCACCGTCCGGCTGATCAAGGGCCGGGCCGAGCCCGCCCCGGGCTCCGCACCCGATGAGCCGCCGGCCGGCCAGGACAAGGTCTTCGCCGCGTACCAGGTGCCCGAGTCGGTGAAGGGCTACGGCCTGGCCCTGGTCCTGCCGCCCTCGGCCGCGAAGAGCGCCGGCATCACCGGCGTCCCCTTCGGCTCGTACTTCACCCTCGACGGGGACGCGAGCTCCGAGCAGCGCCAGCGCTTGGACGGGGCCCTGGACAAGCTGGGCCTGGACACGAACGTACGGATCGAGAAGGGCTACGAGGGCGACGACAGCCTCGCCATGCTCGTCCTGACCATCTTCGCGGGCCTGGTCACCATCGGCGCGGCCGGCATCGCCACCGGCCTGGCGCAGGCGGACGCCGAGGGCGACCTGAAGACCCTGGCGGCGGTCGGCGCACCGCCGCGGGTGCGGCGCACGCTCAGCGGCTTCCAGTGCGGGGTGGTCGCCCTGATGGGCGTGCTCCTGGGCTCCGCGGCCGGCATGCTGCCCGCGGTCGGGCTCCGGCTCACCGAACGGCGGGCCGCGGCCGACATGGTCCGGGAGGGCATCGAGAGCGGCTACGAGGCGGCCTCCCAGGCCGTCCCGTACATCCCGATCGCGGTGCCGTGGACCACGTTGGGCGGGCTGCTGATCGTCGTCCCGGTGGGCGCGGCGCTGCTCGCGGCCCTGGTCACCCGTTCGAGCGGAGCCCTGGCCCGCCGCGAGGTCTGACGCCTCCGGCGCCTGCTGCCGCCCCAGTTGGTGCCCCCGCACAGGGTGGATCACGCCCGTGCGGGGGCACACCGTGTGAATACGAAGGTGTGCGAGAGAATGACGGCATGGAGATGCCGAGGAGTGAACGGTCGCAGGACAGCCCCCCGCCCGGCCTGATCGTGGGCCAGGACGGGTTGCCGGTCGGCGGCGCCGATGACGAGTCGCGCGAGGTCCCGGTGACGGAGATGGTCGAACAGCCCGCCAAGGTCATGCGGATCGGCAGCATGATCAAGCAACTCCTGGAAGAGGTACGCGCCGCACCTCTGGACGAGGCCAGCCGGGTCCGTCTCAAGGACATTCACGCAGCGTCGGTGAAGGAGCTGGAGGACGGCCTGGCTCCCGAGCTGGTGGAGGAACTGGAACGGCTCTCCCTCCCCTTCACGGAAGAGGCCATCCCCTCCGAAGCGGAACTGCGCATCGCCCAAGCCCAGTTGGTGGGCTGGCTGGAAGGCCTGTTCCACGGCATCCAGACGGCCCTGTTCGCGCAGCAGATGGCGGCGCGGGCCCAGTTGGAGCAGATGCGCCGCGCCCTCCCGCCGGGCTCCTCCCACGAGGACGACGAGGACGGCCCCCACGGCGCCATCCGCTCGGGCCCGTACCTCTAACCCACCCCGCCACCCCCTCCGGGGCCGCCTCCGGGCGGCCCCGCAGCCATGTCCCCAGCCGCCAGACGCAGCCCCAGGGTGCCCGGCCCTATGCAGCCCCGCCGGCGGTCAAGGCCCAGGGCCCGGGGCGCAGCCCCAGGGGGCCCGGCCATACGCAGCCCCGCCGGCGTTTGAGGCGCGGGGTCCGGGCGCAGCCCCGGGGGGTCCGGGCGCAGCCCGGCACCCCTCCCCAGCCCGTCCGGCGCTTGAGGACCGGGTCAGGGCCGGCCCTGGGAACGGTGGAAGGGCGGGTAGGGGAACTCCGCCCCGCGCAGCGGCAACGGGTGCCGCGGACACTTCGCACTTCGCCCCGCACAGCGGCGACCGTCGCCCCAGGGACTCCGCCCCGCAAGCAGCGGCACGCGTCACCGCCGCCGCCCTGGCGACCGGTTAAGAACCCGGTAAACGCCGCAGCCCATCCGGCCCCACCCGCCCCCATACTCGGGGAATGACCTACGACGCCATCGTCCTGGCAGGCGGCACCGCAAGCCGCCTGGGCGGAGCCGACAAACCCGGCCTGCGCGTCGGCGGCCGCCCCCTCCTCGACCGCGTCCTGGACGCCTGCGCGGACGCCCGCACCACCGTCGTCGTAGCCGGCCGCAGGCCAACGTCCCGGCCCGTGCACTGGGCCCGGGAGGACCCCCCGGGCGGCGGCCCCCTCGCCGCGCTGGACGCCGGGCTGCGCCACACCACCGCCCCGCTGGTCCTCGTACTCTCCGCCGATCTGCCCTTCCTTGACCGGGACACGGTCCACTCCCTGCTCCGAGCCCTCGACGCGCCCGAGCACCACACCCGGGAGGGAGCCCTGCTCCGGGACCCGGACGGCCGCGACCAGCCCCTGGTCGCCGCGTACCGCGCGGAACCCCTGCGCAGGGAAATCGCCCTGCTGGCCACCGAACACGGCTCGGTGAACAATCTCCCCCTGCGCGCCCTCACCGCCGAACTCGACCTCGCCCCGGTCACCGCGGCAGCCCCGCTCGCCTCCTTCGACTGCGACACCTGGGACGATCTCGCCGCCGCCCGCGCCCGAATCAGAGAGCATGGAACCGTGCTGGAGCAATGGATCACCGCCGTCAAGAACGAGCTGGGCATCGACGTGGCCGTCGACACCAAGACCCTGCTCGACCTCGCCCGTGACGCCGCGCACGGCGTCGCCCGGCCCGCCGCCCCGCTGACGACCTTCCTCGTCGGCTACGCGGCGGCCCAAGCCGAAGCCACCGGCGCCGACCCCGCGCAGGCCGTGGCCGAGGCCTCCCGCAAGGCCGCCGAACTGGCCCTGGCCTGGGCCGAGGAAGGCGAGTCCCCCGGCCCGGAGGCCACCAGCCCGGAGACCACCGGCCCGGAGGCCACCGGCCCGGAGGCCACCGGCCCGGAGGCCACCGGCCAGCAAGCCGCCGGCCCGGAAGCGACCGGCTCCGGATGACCGCCGACCCCGGCACCGACGCCGACCGCGCCCTCGACCAGGCCCTCGCGCTGGTCAGCCGCGCCCCCCGTTCCGACGCCGCCGACGCCGCCGGCGGTGGCTCCGGGGGCGGCGGCGGCCACCGCGCCGCGACCTGGCTCCGGGCCCGGGAGACCGCCACCCGCGCCGGCTCGGCCGTCCGCGGCGGCACCCACCGGGTCCCCCTGCCGGCCGCCCTCGGCGAGGTGCTGGCCGCGCCCCTCGACGCCCTGGGCGACCTGCCGTCCTTCGACACCTCCGCGATGGACGGCTGGGCCGTCGCCGGACCCGGCCCCTGGACCATCCGCCCCGGCGAGGCCGCACTGGCCGGGAGCGAGCGCCCCGCACCCCTCGCGGACGGCGAGGCCGTACGGATCGCCACCGGCGCCCGGATCCCCGCGGACACCACCGCCGTGATCCGCAGCGAGCACTCCCGCGAGGCCGGCACCCTGCTGTACGCGCAGCGGCCCGTCGCCACCGGCCAGGACATCCGCCCGCGCGGCCAGGAGTGCCGCTCCGGCGACCTGTTGCTGCCGGCGGGCTCCCTGGTGACCCCGGCCGTCCTCGGCCTCGCCGCGGCCGCCGGGTACGACGAGCTCACCACCCGTCCCCGGCCGCGCGTGGAGATCCTGGTCCTCGGCGACGAGCTGCTCACCGAGGGCCCCCCGCACGACGGTCTCATCCGCGACGCCCTGAGCCCGATGCTGGGCCCCTGGCTGACCCGGCTCGGCGCCGAGGTCATCGCCGTCCGGCGGCTCGGCGACGACCCGGCGGGCGCCGAAGCACTGCTGGCGGCCGTCACCGGTTCCGCCGCCGACGTGGTCATCACCACCGGCGGCACCGCCTCCGGCCCCGTCGACCACGTCCACCCCGTGCTCGCCAAGGCCGGCGCCGAACTGCTCGTGGACGGGGTCGCCGTACGGCCCGGGCACCCGATGCTGCTGGCCCGCCTCGGCCACGGCGCCGACAGCCGCCACCTGGTGGGCCTGCCCGGCAACCCGCTGGCCGCCGTCTCCGGGCTGCTCACCCTCGCCGACCCGCTGCTGCGCGCCCTTGCCGGACGGCGTCCGCGCCCCCGGTACGTGGTGCCCGTGGAGGGCGACGTACCGGGCCACCCGCACGACACCCGCCTCGTACCGGTGCTGCTGACCGAGGACCACGCCGTACCGTTGCGCTACAACGGGCCGGCGATGCTGCGCGGCGTGGCAGCCGCGGACGCGCTGGCCGTCGTACCCCCGAACGGGGCGCGGTCCGGACAGGAGCTGGAGATCCTCGATCTCCCGTGGGCCTCAGGGGGATGTTTCACGTGAAACTTCACGGATCCGACGCGATGGCACGCGGCGCCGACGAGAAACTCGTCTCGCGCCGCATCAAACTGCCCAAGCGCATCGTCGAAAAGCCGCTCCGTCAGGTCACGCGCCGCCTGCTGATGGCACTGTTCGTCATGGCCCTGACGGTCCTGATCGTGTGGATCGACCGCGATGGGTACCACGACAATGCCAACAACAAGGTCGACTTCCTCGACTGCGTCTACTACGCGACCGTCACCCTGTCGACCACCGGCTACGGCGACATCGTCCCGTACAGCGACAGCGCGCGGCTGGTCAACGTCCTGCTGATCACCCCGCTGCGGGTGCTGTTCCTGATCATCCTGGTCGGCACCACCCTGGAGGTCCTCACCGAACGGACCAGGGAAGAGTGGCGGCTCAGCCGCTGGAGGAAGAACTTGCGCGAGCACACGGTCGTCGTCGGCTTCGGCACGAAGGGCCGCTCCGCCCTCCAGACCCTGCTGGCCACCGGCCTCAGCAAGGAGCAGGTCGTCATCGTCGACCCCAGCGCCAAGGTGATCGACATCGCCAACGCGGAGGGGTTCACGGGGGTCGTCGGCGATGCCACGCGCTCCGAAGTCCTGCTGCGCGCCGAGATCCAGAAGGCCCGTCAGATCGTCATCGCCACCCAGCGCGACGACACCGCGGTCCTGGTCACCCTGACGGCACGCCAGCTCAACCGGGGCGCGAAGATCGTGGCGGCCGTCCGGGAAGAGGAGAACGCACCGCTGCTGCGCCAGTCGGGCGCGGACGCGGTCATCACCAGCGCGAGCGCGGCGGGCCGGCTGCTCGGCCTCTCGGTCCTCAGCCCGAGTGCGGGCACGGTGATGGAAGACCTCATCCAGCAGGGCAGCGGACTCGATCTGATCGAGCGTCCGGTGAACCGCGCGGAGGTCGGCAAATCGGTCCGCGACACCGACGACCTGGTCGTCAGCGTCCTGCGGGGCCACCGCCTGCTCCCGTACGACGATCCGCACGCGAGCCCCCTCCAGCTGACGGACCGTGTGATCACCATCGTCCGCGCGATCCCGCCGAGTTCACCCCCGGTGATACTGGGGTCGGCCGAGTAGCCCTGCGCCCGGCGGGCCCTACCGGTAGCCTCCGGGCCATGTATGCGATCACCATCGAAGAGCCCGGCGGCCCCGAAGCCCTGGTGTGGGCCGAGGCGCCCGACCCGGTGGCCGGCGACGGCGAGGTCGTCGTCGAGGTGGCGGCGAGCTCCGTGAACCGCGCCGACGTCCTGCAGCGGCAGGGTTTCTACAACCCTCCGCCCGGCGCCTCGCCCCATCCCGGCCTGGAGTGCTCCGGGCGGATCTCCGCGATCGGGCCCGGGGTGTCCGGCTGGTCGGTCGGCGACGAGGTGTGCGCGCTGCTCTCCGGCGGCGGCTACGCCCAGCGGGTGGCCGTCCCGGCGGGCCAGCTCCTGCCGGTCCCGGCGGGAGTGGAGCTGGTCACGGCGGCGGCCCTGCCCGAGGTCGTCTCCACGGTCTGGTCGAACGTGTTCATGGTGGCCGGTCTGCGCCCGGGCGAGACCCTGCTGGTGCACGGCGGATCGAGCGGCATCGGGACGATGGCGATCCAGCTCGCGAAGGCCGTGGGCGCACGGGTCGCGGTCACCGCGGGCGGCAAGGAGAAGCTGGCTCGCTGCGCCGAGCTGGGTGCCGACATCCTGATCGACTACCGCGAGCAGGACTTCGTGGAGGAGATCCGGGCGGCCACGGACGGCGCAGGCGCCGACGTGATCCTGGACATCATGGGCGCGAAGTACCTGACCCGGAACGTGGACGCGCTCGCCGTGAACGGCCGCCTCGCGATCATCGGGCTCCAGGGCGGGATCAAGGCGGAGCTGAACCTGGCCGCCCTGCTGGCGAAGCGGGCGGCCATCACCGCCACCACGCTCCGGGCGCGGCCCCTGGAGGAGAAGGCGGCGATCGTCGCGGCCGTACGGGAACACGTGTGGCCCCTGCTCGCCACGGGCCGCGTCCACCCGGTGGTCCATGCGACGTACCCCATGAGCGAGGCCCCCGAGGCCCACCGAGTCATGGAGTCGAGCACCCACGTGGGCAAACTGCTGCTGACGACCTGACCCCACATCCAGCCCCGCCGGCGTTCGAGAGCGCGGGGTCCGGGCCGGAGCCCCAGCGGGTCCGGCCATATCCAGCCCCGCCGGCGTTCGAGAGCGCGGGGTCTGGGGCGGAGCCCCAGGGGGTCCGGGCGCAGCCCGGTACCCCCTCCCAGCCCGTCCGGCGCTTGAGGACCGGGTCAGGGCCGGCCCTGGGAACGGTGGAAGGGCGGGTAGGGGACTTCGCCCCGCGCAGCGGCAAAGGTCACTGCGGGGACTCCGCCCCGCAGGGCCGACCACCCGTACCCGCCCCCACCAGCGGAGCTAAAGGCTGCGCAGCAGCACCGACGGCGACTCCACGCAGTCGGCGACGTACCGCAGGAACCCACCCGCGGTCCCGCCATCACACACCCGGTGATCGAACGTCAGTGACAACTGCACGACCTGCCGGACCGCCAACTCCCCCTGGTGCACCCACGGCTTCGGGATGATCCGGCCCACACCGAGCATCGCCGCCTCGGGGTGGTTGATGATCGGCGTGGAGCCGTCCACCCCGAACACCCCGTAGTTGTTCAGGGTGAAGGTGCCGCCCGTCAGATCGGCCGGGGCCAGCTTCCCGGCCCGGGCAAGCTCCGTGAGCCGGGCGAACTCGGCCGACAGCGACTCCGCGCTGCGCGTCTGCGCGTCCCGGACCACCGGGACCATCAGCCCCCGCTCCGTCTGCGCGGCGAAGCCCAGGTGCACGGCCGGCAGCCGGACGATCTCGTTCGCCGCCAGGTCCACCGTGGAGTTGAGCTCCGGGTGGCGGGCCAGCGCCGCCGTGCAGATGCGGGCGAGCAGTGCGAGCACCGAGATCTTGGGGCCGCCCGCGGCGTTCATCGCCGCCCGGGTCGCCATCAGCTCGGTGGCGTCCGCGTCGACCCAGCAGGTGGCGTCCGGGATCTCGCGCCGGCTGCGCGACAGCTTGTCGGCGACCGCCCCGCGCACCCCCTTGAGGGGGATCCGCGTGGCGCCCTCCGGCGCCGTGGAGGCGGCGACGGGGGCCGCGGCGGCCGGTGCCTGCTCCGGTGCGCGCAGCGCCTTCTCGACGTCCGCGCGCAGGATCAGGCCGTCGGGGCCCGAGCCGCGCAGGGCGCGCAGGTCCACCCCGTGGTCCCGGGCCAGCTTGCGCACCAGCGGCGAGATGACGGGCACGGGTCCGGCGACGACGGCCGGTGCGGTGGCCGCCGGTGCCGTGACGGCAGGTGCCATGACGGCAGGTGCCGTGACCGCCGACACCGCGACAGCCGGGACCCCGGCCGGAGCCGGAGCCGGACCCGCGGGAGCGGCCCCCGGCGCGGCGGAGCCGGGTCGCACCCGCCTCCGACGCGCCGGACGTGAATGGTCCGAGCCGTACCCGATCAAGGGCCGGGGCGCGTTCACGGAGTCCGAGGCCCCTCCGGAAGCGGCGGCATCGGCCGGCACGCACGCCGCACCCACGGCCACCATGATCAGCGGGGCGCCGACGGGCAGTTCGGTCCCCTCCTCGCCGAAGCGGGCGGTGACCACGCCCCCGTAAGGGCAGGGCACCTCCACCATCGCCTTGGCCGTCTCGACCTCGACGACGGGCTGGTCGATGGCGACGACGTCGCCGACCGCCACCAGCCAGCGGACGATCTCCGCCTCGGTGAGCCCTTCTCCCAGGTCCGGCAGCTTGAACTCCATGACCTGCGGCATCAGTTCTCCCACTGCAGACGTCCCACGGTGTCCAGGATCCGGTCCACGCCGGGCAGGTGGTGCTTCTCCAGCATCGGCGGCGGATACGGGATGTCGAAACCGGTGACGCGCAGCACGGGCGCTTCCAGGTGGTGGAAGCAGCGCTCCGTGACCCGGGCGGCGATCTCCGCGCCCGGTCCGCCGAAGCCGCCGGACTCGTGGACCACCACCGCGCGCCCGGTCCGGCGTACGGAGGCCACGACGGTCTCCTCGTCGAAGGGGACCAGCGAGCGCAGGTCCACGACCTCCAGGTCCCAGCCCTCCTCGCGGGCCGCCTCGGCCGCCTCCAGGCACACCGGCAGGGAGGGCCCGTAGGTGATCAGCGTCGCGCTGGTGCCGGTGCGCCGGACGAGCGCCTTGCCGATCCCGGGAACCTCCGCGGGCGCGTCGGGCGACCAGTCGGACTTGGACCAGTACAGCCGCTTAGGCTCCAGGAAGATCACCGGGTCGTCGCTGGCTATCGAGGCGCGCAGCAGTCCGTACGCGTCCTCGACCGTCGCCGGGGTTACGACGGTGAGGCCGGGCGTGGCCACGTAGTACGCCTCGGAGGAGTCGCAGTGGTGCTCCACCCCGCCGATCCCGCCGCCGTACGGCACGCGGATGGTGATCGGCAGCGACATCGCGCCCCGCGTGCGGTTGCGCATCTTCGCCACGTGCGAGAACAGCTGCTCGAAGGCCGGGTACGCGAACGCGTCGAACTGCATCTCCACGACCGGCCGCAGCCCGTACATGGCCATGCCGACGGCCGCGCCGAGGATCCCGGCCTCGGCGAGCGGGGTGTCCATGCAGCGGTCCTCGCCGAACTCCTTCGCGAGGCCGTCCGTGATGCGGAAGACCCCGCCGAGCGCGCCGACGTCCTCGCCCATGATGTGGACGGTCGGGTCCTCGGCCATCGCGTCGCGCATGGCCCGGTTCAGGGCCTGCGCCATCGTCGCCGGCTTCACCGCCACCGTGGTCACGATCCGTCCCCCTCTTCCTGCTCGGCCGCGTCCAGCTCGGCACGGAGCATGGCCGCCTGTTCGCGCAGGCGGTCGGTCTGCCCCGCGTAGACGTTTTCGAAGAGGTCCATCGGGTCGAGCACGGGCTCCGCGTTCATCCCGTCGCGGAGCGCCGCCGCCATCGCCTCGGCCGCGTCCTTGGCGGCCTTGATGCCCGCCTCGTCCAGCAGCCCGCGCGCGGTCAGCTCGCGCTCCAGCAGCTCGATCGGGTCGTGCGCCTTCCAGGCCTCGACCTCGGCGTCGCTGCGGTAGCGGGTGGCGTCGTCTGCATTGGTGTGCGCCTCTATGCGGTACGTGACGGCTTCGATCATGGTCGGTCCGCCGCCGGACCGGGCCCGCCGGACCGCCTCGGACAGCACCTCGTGCATGGCGGCGATGTCGTTGCCGTCGACGAGGCGGCCGGGCATCCCGTACCCCACGGCCTTGTGGGCCAGGGTCGGGGCGGCGGTCTGCTTGGCGAGCGGGACGGATATCGCGAAGCCGTTGTTCTGCACGAGGAAGACGACCGGTGCCTGCCAGACGGCGGCGAAGTTCATGGCCTCGTGGAAATCGCCCTCGCTGGTGCCGCCGTCGCCGACCATGGCGAGGGCGACCACGTCGTCACCGCGCAGCCGGGCGGCGTGCGCCAGGCCGACCGCGTGCGGCAGCTGGGTGGCCAGCGGCGTCGAGAGGGGCGCTATCCGGTGCTCGCGCGGGTCGTACCCGGTGTGCCAGTCGCCGCGCAGCAGCGTCAGCGCCTGTACGGGATCCAGTCCGCGCGCCACGGCCGCGAGGGTGTCGCGGTAGCTCGGGAAGAGCCAGTCCTGCTCCTCCAGGACCATCGCGGCGGCGATCTCGCACGCCTCCTGGCCGACGGTGGAGGGGTATACGGCCAGACGGCCCTGCTTGGTGAGGGCGGTGGCCTGGGCGTTGTAGCGGCGTCCGCGCACCAGCTCGGCGTAGCACCGGCGCATCAGCTCGGGGTCGAGCCGGTCGGCGGCCGGGGTGCCCAGCACGCGGTACGGCTCGGGGTCCGGGAGCAGCGGGGCGGCATCCGTACGGGGCCTCCAGGCGGGCGGCGGGGTGGAGCGGTGGGACGCACCAGCACCGGGCAGCTCTTGGACCGTCATGGCGGCGTACACCTCCTCGTGGGAAGCGGGCAGAAAGGGCCCCGGGTGTGAGGCGCCTCACCTACCGATTGTTCGGTTGTCCGGGCAATTTGGCTACAGGCGGCGCCAGGCTGTGGACAAAGTGGCGCCGACGCCCTGGTATGGGTGCAGGACGTCCAGGAGAGGCAGGCATCGGGCGATGACGGATGAACAAATGGCCGGAGCCGGTTCCGGAGCGGGGGGCGCACTCGGGGGCGCACCCGTACCGCCGGTATCCCCCGCGCCGGCGCCACCGCCCCGCCCGCTCGATCCGATCGACCGGTCGATCGTGCGGCTGCTCCAGGCGGACGGCCGTGCCTCGATACGCTCCGTCGCCGAGCAGGTACACGTGTCCCGGGCCAATGCCTACGCCCGGATCAACCGCCTCATCGACGACGGGGTGATCCGGGGGTTCACCGCCCGCGTCAACCACGAACGGGCAGGTCAGGGCGCTTCCGCCTATATCACCCTGAAGATCGTCCAGAATTCCTGGCGCACGGTCCGCGAACAGCTCCGCGAGCTCCCCGGCGCCGCCCACATCGCCCTGGTCAGCGGCGATTTCGACGTCCTGCTCCTGGTCCACACCCCGGACAACCGCACCCTGCGCGAGCTGGTCCTGACCCGCCTCCAGTCCATACCGGAGGTCCTGTCCACGCGGACCCTGCTGGTCTTCGAGGAAACGGATCTGCTGGCCCGCGACCAGAGCGCCGGCCCCACCATCACCGAGGACTGAGGCCCGCTCCGGAATTCCTGGCCATCCGTAGGGTCAGCGGGCCGTGCGCAGGCCGTCCAGGGCCATGCTGACGACCGCGTCCGCCAGCTGGTCGGGGGTGGTGCCCGGGTGCGGGCGGTACCACTCGACCAGCGAGTTGACCATGCCGAAGAGCAGCCGGGTGGCGAGCCGGATGTCCACGTCCGCGCGCAGGTCACCCTCGGCGGCGGCGGCCTTCAGCAGCTCCGCGACCTGGTGATCGAACTCTCGGCGGCGCTCCAGGGCCCAGCGCTCGGTGCGGGTGTTGCCCCGGACCCGCAGCAGCAGGGTCACGTAGGGGAGCTCCCGGGCGAGGACCTCGACCGTGCGGCGCGTGACGTACTCGACGCGTTCGACCGCGCGGCCCCGTATCGCCCCCGGCTCCGCCAGGACCGCGAAGAGCTCGTCCAGGGCCCGGCTGACGGCGCGGTGGAGCAGCTCCTCCTTGCCGGCGACGTGGTGGTAGATCGAGGACTTCGAGATGCCGGCGGCCTTGGAGAGGTGCTCCATCGAGGTGCCGTCGTAGCCGCGCTCGTTGAAGATCTGGACGGCGACGGAAAGGAGCGTCTCGGGCGTGTACGTGTCCCGCTTGACCGTGGTCATTCCGTGTCCCCCGCCTCGTCGTCCGGGCCCTCGCCGTCCGTGCCGTCCGCGTCGTCCGCGCCCTCTGAATCCTCGTCGGACCCCGCCGCGTAGCCCAGCTTGTACAGCGCCAGCGAGGGCGCGTACCGGCCGCCGGGGCAGCGCTCGTCGAGGTGGTGCAGCAGGTCGTACGCCCAGTCGCGGCCGAGCTTGTCGTGCCATTCGGCGGGGCCCGCCGGGTAGTTGACCCCGAGCCGCATCGCCGTGTCGATGTCCTCGGCGCCCGCCACCCCGCGCGCGACGGCGTCGGCGGTGAGGTCGATCAGCATCGCGACCGTCCGGGCGACGATCATGCCGGGGACGTCGCCGATGACGGAGACCTTCTTGCCGAGCTTCTGGAACAGCCCGACGGCCTCTTCGAGCGTCCGCTCGCTGGTGTCCTCGCTGACGGAGAGCGCGATCCGGGTGGCGCCGCGGTAGTCGAAGGCGAGGTCGAAGTAGACGACGTCGGCGAACTCGATCGCCGTCTTGCCGTCGGCGAGCACGAGCTGCCCCTCGCCGGGGAGCTGGATGTACGGGCCCCCGTGCGGGACGGCCGTGACCGCGATCCCGGCCTCCTCCAGAAGGTCGAGGAGGTCCGAGGCCGGCCCGAGGTCACCGACGACGGTCACCTTCGCGGGCGCCTCCTCGGGGCCCGCGGTGTGCGGGACGGGGGCCTTCGCGTCGGGGCCGTAGGGGTACCAGCCGTGGCCCGACTTGCGGCCGAGGCGGCCCGACTGGACCAGCCGGCGCTGCGCGAGGGAGGGGGTGAACTTGGGGCTGCGGAAGAAGGACTCCCACACCGAGCGGGTGACGGCCTCGTTCACGTCCTGGCCGATGAGGTCGGTCAGCGCGAAGGGGCCCATCTTGAAGCCGCCGCTCTCGCGGAGCACGGCGTCGATGGTGGCCGGGTCGGCGCCCTGCTCCTCGTACACCGCGAAGGCCTCGGCGTAGAAGGGCCGGGCGATCCGGTTGACGATGAAGCCCGGGGTGTCGGCGCAGCGCACCGGCGTCTTCCCCCAGCCCAGGACGGTGGCGTACGCGCGGGTCGCGGCGGCGGGGTCCGTGGCGAACCCGGAGACCACCTCGACCAGCGGGAGCAGCGGGGCCGGGTTGAAGAAGTGCAGGCCCAGGAAACGGCCGGGGTGCGCCAGTCCGGCGGCGAGCTCGGTGACCGAGAGGGAGGAGGTGTTGGTGGCCAGCAGCGCCTCCGGTGAAACCACCTCTTCGAGCGCCGCGAACAGGGCCCGCTTGACGGTGGCGTCCTCGACGACCGCCTCCACCACGAGGCCCGCGCCGGCCAGCTCCGCCAGCGCGGCCGCCGATGCGATCCGGCCGATCGCGTCCTCGGCCTCGGCACGGTCCAGCCGGCCCTTGGCGGCCATCCGCTCGACGCGGTCCTGGACGAAGCCGACCGCGTCGGCGGCGAGCGAGGCGTTGATGTCGTAGATCAGCACGCGGTGACCTGCGAGGAGGGCGACTTGGGCGATGCCCTGCCCCATGGTGCCGGCGCCGACGACCGCCACTGTGCGGGACCGCTCGATTGCTGTCATGCCCAGATCCTCCCGCACCGACTTGTCCACAGGTCTGCCGGGCCCTCTTGTCCCGACCGATCGTTCGGTTACTCTAACTCCAGTCTGCTCTTTCTCATCCCTTCTTGCCGCCCCGATCGCCTGATCCCGCCCGGCTCAAAGAGGAGTTGGTCCCTGATGGCCGCCGAGCTCACCGTCCCCCAGCTGTCCGCCAAGCACCGGCCCACCCTGGACCAGGCGCTGGCCACGATCCGCAGCCGCGCGTACTGGTCCCCGCACCCCGAGCACCCCAAGGCGTACGGGGAGACCGCGCCGGCCGACGGCCTCGCCGCCTTCGAGGCGCTGCGCGGCACCCGGCTCGACCTCGGGCAGCCCGGCACCGACGGCTGGACGGGTGCGGAGACCTCCCCCTACGGCGTGGAGCTCGGCGTCGAGTACCCGCACGTGGACCCGGAGGTGCTGCTGCCCGCGATGCGGGCCGGCATGGGTGCCTGGCGCGATGCCGGGCCCGAGGCGCGCGCCCTGGTCTGCATCGAGATCCTGGCCCGGATCTCGGCGCGGACGCACGAGTTCGCGCACGCGGTCATGCACACCAGCGGCCAGGCCTTCATGATGGCGTTCCAGGCGGGCGGCCCGCACGCACAGGACCGCGGCCTGGAGGCGATCGCCTACGCGTACGAGGAGCAGACCCGCGTCCCGGGGCAGGCCGACTGGTCGAAGCCGCAGGGCAAGAAGGACCCCCTCGAACTCGGCAAGACCTTCACGGCGGTCCCGCGCGGCATCTCCCTGATGATCGGCTGCAACACCTTCCCCACCTGGAACGGCTACCCGGGCATCTTCGCCTCCCTGGCCACGGGCAACCCGGTGCTGGTCAAGCCGCACCCGCGCGCCGTGCTCCCGCTGGCGCTGACCGTCCAGGTGGCCCGCGAGGTCCTCGCCGAGTCCGGCTTCGACCCGAACCTGGTCGCGCTGGCCGTGGAGCGTCCGGGCGAGGGCATCGCCAAGGAGCTCGCCGTCCGCCCCGAGATCAAGGTCATCGACTACACCGGGTCCACCGAGTTCGGCGACTGGCTGGAGACCAACGCCCGCCAGGCGCAGGTCTACACGGAGAAGGCCGGCGTCAACACCGTCGTCCTGGACTCCACCGACAACTACAAGGGGATGCTGTCCAACCTGGCGTTCTCCCTGTCCCTCTACAGCGGCCAGATGTGCACCACCCCGCAGAACCTGCTGATCCCGCGCGACGGCATCGAGACGGACGCCGGGCACAAGTCCTACGACGAGGTCGTCTCCGACCTCGCGGGCGCGGTCGGCGGCCTGCTCGGCGACGACGCGCGGGCCAACGCCCTGCTCGGCGCGCTGGTCAACCCGGACGTGAAGGCCCGCCTGGAGGCCGCGGCCGGGCTCGGCGAGGTCGCGCTGGCCTCGCGCGAGGTGACGAACCCCGAGTTCCCGGGCGCGGTCGTGCGCACGCCGGTGATGGTGAAGCTGGACTCGGCCAAGCCGGACGACTCCGCCCCCTACCTCTCGGAGTGCTTCGGCCCGGTCTCCTTCGCGGTGGCGGTCGACTCCACTCAGAGCGCCCTCGACCTGCTGCGGCGCACGGTCCGCGAGAAGGGCGCCATGACGGTCGGCGCGTACACCACGTCCGCGGACACCGAGCGGGCCATCGAGGAGGTCTGCCTGGAGGAGTCGGCGCAGCTCTCGCTGAACCTGACGGGCGGGGTCTATGTGAACCAGACCGCGGCCTTCTCCGACTTCCACGGCTCCGGCGGTAACCCCGCGGCGAACGCCGCGCTGTGCGACGGGGCGTTCGTGTCGAACCGCTTCCGCGTGGTGGAGGTCCGCCGCCAGGGCTGACGCCTAGTGCTGTGACCGGAAAGGTTCACCGGGTCACGACGCCCGGCACGGCACCTCGCCGGCCACAGCACTAGGAGGTCTCCTTCGGCCCACCCCAGTGGAAGAGGGCCATGGCCACGCTGGTGGCCAGGTTGTAGCTGGAGACCTGCGGACGCATCGGCAGGGACACCAGGTGATCGGCGCGGGCGCGCAGCTCGGGCGAGATGCCGTGGCGTTCCGAGCCGAAGGCGAGCAGGGCCTCGTCCGGGAGGGTGAGGGCGCGGATGTCCTCGCCCTCCGGGTCGAGTGCGTACAACGGGCCGGGCGGCAGCGCGGCGAGCTCCACCCGGTCCACGGTGGTGGCGTAGTGCAGCCCCGCGCCGGCCCGGACCACGTTGGGGTGCCAGGGGTCCAGATCCCCCCGGGTGACCACGCCGGTGGCACCGAAGCCGGCGGCGAGCCGGACGACGGCGCCGACGTTGCCCAGGTTGCGGGGGTTGTCGAGGAGCACGATCGGGGCCGTCCTGGGCCGTGCGTCGAGCCGGGTCCGCCCCTCGGCCCGGTCGGGCCGGACCGCGAGCGCCGCCACCCCCGTGGGGTGCACCCGCGCCAGCAGCCCCTTGAGCGGAGCCCGCCGCACCAGCCGGGCGACGTCCGCCTCCACGTCCTGCGCCAGCTCGCGCGCGAGGGCGCGTACGGCTTCCGGGTCGTCGGCGACGACCATCCGGACGTCCGCCCCGAACCGCAGCGCGTGCTTCAGCGCGTGGAACCCGTCGAGAAGCACCAGATCCTCCCGGGCAGCGGCCTCCCGCCACTCCCGCTCGGCGTCCTCGATGCTGTCGGGGGTCCCGTGCCGCTCACTCATACCGCCGACCCTACGGCCCGCCGGCCGAGCCCAACCCCGCCGCCCCAATCCAGCCCCTCGGCGTTTGAGGAGCGGGGTCCGGGCAGCGCCCCAGCTTCCTTCCAGCCCGTCCGGCGTTTGAGGACCGGGGTCCGGGCAGCGCCCGGGGAACGGTGGAAGGGCGGGTAGGGGACATCGCCCCGCAGGGCAGCCGGCCCTCAGCGCGGCACGGGGCTGGGGAGCGCCGGCTCCGGATCCGCGTGGGGCTCCGGATCCGCTCCCGGGCCCGGAACGGGCCGCCCCACACCCACCCGCCGCGCAGCGACCGACGCACCGAGCCACACCAGAAACCCGGTCGGCAAAAACACCGCGTCAGCGGCGATCATCGCCAGCGAGAAGAACGGCAGGCCCAGCAACACCGCGATCCCCGCATGCTCCAGCATCATCAAAGCCAGCAGCACGTTCTTGATCCGCCGGTTGAACAGGGTGAACGGAAACGCCACCTGGACCGCGACCGTCCCGTAGGACAGCAGCATGACCAGCGTGCCGCTGCTCGCGAGGAAGGCCGAGACCCCGGGCCACGGAGTGAAGTAGTCCAGGTTCAGCGGGTAGTACAGCGCCGTGCCGTCCTGCCACCGCGAACCCTGGATCTTGTACCACCCGGCCGTCGCGTAGATCAGGCACACCTCGACCATGATCATCAGCATTCCGGCGTTGTGCAGCAGGTTGGCCAGGACGTCGAGGACCGCCCGCCCCTCCCCCTCCGGCTCGTAGCGGTCGACCATCCACCACAGCGCGGCGATCACCCACAGGGACGTGAAGACCACCAGCCAGCCGGTGCTGAACCGCCCCGTCGCGGCCCCGTACGCGAACACCGCGCCGAGCACGCCCCACAGCACCGGCCCCGCCCGCCCGGCCGAGGCCGCGCCGAGTCGCCGCGCGCGGCGGGCATCCAGCGACCACACCTGCGCGCAGCGGGTCAGCACGAGGTAGATCGCCATCAGGTGGATGACGTTGTCCCCGCCGTCGCCCATGAAGACGCTGCGGTTCTGCAGGGACAGCACTCCGACCATGAACACCACGGAGGTCGCCCGGGTGCGCCAGCCCAGCAGCAGCAGGGCGGACGCCAGCACGGCCACGGCGTAGACGATCTCGAACCAGAGCGCCGAGTCCGACCACATCAGCACCGTGAAGGCGCGGTTCGTGTCGATCAGCCGCCGTGCCAGCTCCCAGCTCCACGGTCCGTCCGGCCCGTAGAGCTCGTGGCGGTGCGGGAACTCGCGCAGCAGGAAGAACAGCCAGGTGCCGGCGAAGCCGATGCGGACCACGGCGCTCTGGTACGGCCCCAGCGCCTGCCCGCTGACCCGGGCGAGCGCCCGGCCGCCGGAAGCCTTGAGCCCCTTCACACCGCGTCCCTTCACACCGTGTCCCTTCACCCCGGGAGCCTGCACACCGGGCCCCGTCACACCGGGGGCCTTCACACCGGGATCCTTCACACCGTCCACCACGGCAGCTCCCGGTAGTACGTCTGGGTGTCGGCCTTCTCGTCGGACCACTTGGGCGCGGGGACCTCCGTCGTCGCCCCGCGCAGCTGGATCCGTACGATCCGGCCCTCCGCGACCCGACCGGTCCGCAGCCGGTCCAGGGCGATCCGGCGCAGGTACTGCTCGGCGAGTTCGCCGCGCTCGCCGGTGGACTTGTTGTCCTCGTCGTGGGAGGTGGTGAAGAAGTCCCAGGCCCGGCGGAGCTCGTTCTGCTCGGTGTGGCTCGGCAGCAGGCTGTGGCGGATGGCCGCGCCGTCCTCGGCGGAGAGCCCGCGCCAGTTGCCCGTCACCAGTTCGCCCTCGCCCGTCCGCACTTGCGCGCGCACCTCCACGGCGATGTTCTGCTGGAGCGGGTTGGGGGCGAAGAGCTTCCAGTTCTGTTCGAACTCGGGGTAGATCCAGCCGTCGATCATGCGCGCGTGCTGCTTGCTGACCGTGTTGGACGGGGCCACGTGCAGGAAGACGAGGGTCAGGTGCCAGCAGGCGGCCACCGCCACCGCGCCGAGCGCGAGGGCCGTGACGACCCGGTACGGGGTGGACAGGCCGGCGATTCCGGGCGCCCAGGACGGGGGTGGAGCCGCTCCTTCGAGGGGCTCGCGCTCGTTCGAATCCATCCCGCCCCGATCATCCGGTGCCCACAGGGTTGACCACAGAGGTTGACACCCTACGGGCCCTCGTCCCACCATTGAAGAGTGTGAACCGAACGATCGGTCGGTCGGGCGGGACGAGGCGGGAAAAGACCTCTGACAGGGGGCCGTGATGGTGGCAGTGACCCCGGAAGCGACATCGGGGGCGGCGGGGCGGGACGCAGGGCAGGACGCGGGGACCGGCGTGAGCGCCGACCTCGGCGCACAGCTCGCGGCGGCCTTCGACGCGGCCGTGGCGGCCGACGAGCGAGTGGAGCCGCGGGACTGGATGCCCGACGAGTACCGCGCCACCCTGGTCCGCCAGATGGCCCAGCACGCCCACTCCGAGATCATCGGCATGCAGCCCGAGGCGAACTGGATCACCCGCGCGCCCTCCCTGCGCCGCAAGGCGATCCTGATGGCGAAGGTCCAGGACGAGGCCGGCCACGGCCTGTACCTGTACAGCGCCGCCGAGACGCTCGGCACCAGCCGCGACGAGCTCCTCGACAAGCTCCACGCCGGGAAGCAGAAGTACTCCTCGATCTTCAACTACCCCACGCTGACCTGGGCCGACGTCGGCGCGATCGGCTGGCTCGTGGACGGCGCGGCGATCACCAACCAGGTCCCGATCTGCCGCTGCTCCTACGGGCCGTACGCGCGGGCGATGGTCCGGATCTGCAAGGAGGAGTCCTTCCACCAGCGCCAGGGGTACGAGCTGCTCCTCGCCCTCTCCCGGGGCACCGAGGCCCAGCACGCGATGGCGCAGGACGCCGTCGACCGCTGGTGGTGGCCCTCCCTGATGATGTTCGGCCCGCCCGACGCCGAGTCGGGGCACTCGGCGCAGTCGATGGCCTGGCGGATCAAGCGCCACTCCAACGACGAGTTGCGCCAGCGCTTCGTGGACATCGCGGTGCCGCAGGCCGAGTCGCTGGGGCTGACCCTGCCCGACCCGGACCTGAAGTGGAACGAGGAGCGCGGGCACCACGACTTCGGAGCCATCGACTGGACGGAGTTCTGGGACGTGCTCAAGGGCAATGGCCCGTGCAACGAGGAGCGGATCGGACAGCGCCGCGCGGCGCACGAGGAAGGCGCCTGGGTGCGCGACGCGGCCGCGGCGTACGCGGAGAAGCAGGCGGCGGCCACGGCGGCCGCGGCAACCATCGGAAGCGAGGCTCGGGTATGACGCAGAACTGGCCCCTGTGGGAGGTGTTCGTCCGCTCGCGGCGCGGCCTCTCGCACACGCACGCGGGCAGCCTGCACGCCCCCGACGCGGAGATGGCCCTGCGCAACGCCCGCGATCTCTACACCCGGCGCGGCGAGGGCATCTCCATCTGGGTGGTGCCCTCCACGGAGATCACCGCCTCCTCCCCGGACGAGCGGGACCCGTTCTTCGCCCCGTCCGCCGACAAGCCCTACCGGCACCCCACCTTCTACGAGATCCCCGAGGGGGTGCAGCACCTGTGACCAGCACCGAGACGAGCACCACGACGAGCACCGAATCGGGGACGGCCGCCGTGACGGCGGCCCTGGCCCTCGGCGACGACGCGCTGATCCTGTCGCACCGCCTCGCCGAGTGGGCGGGCCACGCGCCCGTCCTGGAGGAGGAGGTCGCGCTCGCCAACATCGCCCTCGACCTGCTCGGCCAGGCCCGCGTCCTGCTGTCGACGGCCGGCGACGAGGACGAGCTGGCCTACCTCCGCGAGGAGCGGTCCTTCCGCAACCTCCAGCTGGTCGAGCAGCCGAACGGCGACTTCGCCCACACCATCGCGCGCCAGCTCTACTTCTCGCTCTACCAGCACGAGCTCTACGGGGAACTCGCGCGCGGCGACGGCCCGTTCGCGCCGCTCGCCGCCAAGGCGGTCAAGGAGACCGCCTACCACCACGACCACGCCGAGCAGTGGACGCTTCGGCTCGGCGACGGGACCGAGGAGAGCCGGCGCCGGATGCGGGCCGGCCTGGACGGGCTGTGGAAGTACACCGGGGAGATGTTCCAGCCGGTGGACGGGCTCGAAGAGATCGACTGGGCCGCCCTGGAAGGCCGTTGGCTGGCCGCGCTGGGCGGCGTACTGGAGCGGGCCGGACTGGAACTGCCCCAGGGGCCGCGGCACGGCGCCTGGGCCGCGGGAGCCGGCCGGCAGGGACTGCACACCGAGTCGTTCGGCCGCCTGCTCGCGGAGATGCAGCACCTGCACCGCAGCCACCCGGGGGCATCGTGGTGACCGGCACCCGCGGCGACACCAGTGCCGCCGCGGGCACCGAGCAGACCCGGCTGGAGGTGGAGCTGGCCGCGCTGGCAGGCTCCGTCCCCGACCCCGAACTGCCCGTGCTCACCCTCGCCGAGCTCGGCGTGATGCGCGGGGTGCGGATGCACGAGGACGGCCACGTGGAGGTCACGCTGACCCCCACCTACACCGGCTGCCCGGCCATCGAGGCCATGTCCGCCGACATCGAGCGGATCCTGAACGACCACGGCATACCGGAGGTCCGGGTGCGGACCGTACTGGCCCCCGCCTGGTCCACCGACGACATCAGCGCCGAAGGCCGCCGCAAACTGGCCGAGTTCGGCATCGCCCCGCCGCGGCCGCACGCCGCCGGCGGACCGGTTCCGCTCACCCTGTCCGTCCGCTGCCCGAACTGCGGATCGACCGACACCGAGCTGCTCAGCCGGTTCTCCTCCACCGCATGCAAGGCGCTGCGCCGCTGCACCGCCTGCCGCGAACCGTTCGACCACTTCAAGGAGCTGTAGATGGCCGTGTCACCGCCGTCGCCCACGCCGGTGGCGCCCGCAGGCCCGGCAACCGCCGCGTCGGCGCGCCCCGCGCGCCACGGCGCGTTCCACACCTTGACGGTGACGGCGGTCGACCGGCTCACCGAGGACTCCGTCGCCCTGACCCTGGCCGTCCCGCCGGAGCTGCGCGCCGAGTACCGGCACGCCCCCGGCCAGCACCTCACCCTGCGCCGCGGCGGAGCCGGCGACGCGGAGGTGCGGCGCACCTACTCGATCTGCTCCCCCGCCCCGGCCGCGGACGGGCCCGGCCCCGCCGCACTGCGGGTCGGCGTGCGGCTGGTGGAGGGCGGGGAGTTCTCCTCCTACGCCCACAAGGAGATCGCCGCCGGTGACGTCCTCGACGTGATGGTCCCGGCCGGCCGGTTCGTCCTGGACCCGGTGGCGGCGCCGCCCGCCGCGCACTACGCCGCGATCGTCGGCGGCAGCGGCATCACCCCGGTGCTCTCGATCGCCGCCACCCTCCTCGCCGCCCGCACCGACGCCCGGTTCTGCCTGGTGCGCAGCGACCGCAGCGCGGCCTCGACGATGTTCCTGGAGGAGGTCGCCGACCTCAAGGACCGCTATCCCGACCGGTTCCAGCTCGTCACCGTGCTGTCCCGGGAAGAGCAGGAGGCCGGGCTGCCCTCGGGCCGGCTCGGCGAGGAGCGGCTGACGGAGCTGCTGCCCGCGCTGCTGCCGGTCACGGAGGTGACGGGCTGGTTCCTGTGCGGGCCGTACGGTCTGGTGACGGGAGCGGAGAAGGCGCTGGGCTCGCTCGGCGTGCTCCGCACCCGGGTCCACGAGGAGGTCTTCCACGTCGAGGACACCGCCCCGCCCGCGCGCCCCGCTTCGGCCGACACCACCCGCGGCCGGGTCACGGCCCGGCTCGACGGCCGCTCGGGCACCTGGCCGGTGCGCGACGGCGAATCCCTGCTCGACGCGGTGCTCCGGGCCCGCGCGGACGCCCCGTACGCCTGCAAGGGCGGGGTGTGCGGCACCTGCCGGGCGTTCGTCGTCTCGGGCGAGGTGCGGATGGACCGCAACTTCGCGCTGGAGGAGCAGGAGACGGAGGCCGGGTTCGTGCTGGCCTGCCAGTCGCACCCGGTGTCGGAGGACGTGGAGATCGACTTCGACCGCTGAGCCCGCCGCTGCCGTCCGCCTGCTGTGCCTTTTCAGGCTGTGCTTTTTCAGGCTGTGCTTTTTCAGGCTGTGCTTTTTTAGGAACGTGTTCTATCTTGACGCACCGTCAGACAGGACACGATTCGGGTACGCGGGAGGACAGGCAGTGGACTTCACCTTCACCGAGGAGCAGCAGGCCGCCGTCGAGGCGGCCAAGGCCGTGTTCGCGGACGTGGCCCCCGACAGCGTGCCCAGCCCCGCCCTCACGCCGAGGGCGGTGGCCGAGGAGTTCGACCGCGAGCTGTGGGCCAAGCTCGCCGACTCCGATCTGCTGAGCCTGGTCCTCGCCGAGGAACACGGCGGCTCCGGACTCGACGCCATCGCCCTGTGCCTGGTCCTGCGCGAGGCGGCGAAGGTACTGGCCCGGGTGCCGCTGCTGGAGCACTGCGCCACCGCCATGGCCGTCCAGGCCCACGGCAGCCCCGAGCTGACGGGCGCCCTGCTGCCCGGCGCCGGGCGCGGCAGCCTCGTCCTCACCGTCGCCGCGCACGGCCGCAGCGGCCACGACCCGGCCGAACTGGCCGTCACCGCACGACGGGACGGGGACACCTGGGTCCTGGAAGGCCTCCAGACGGCCGTCACCTGGGGCCACAGCGCCGACTGGATCGCCGTACCGGCCCACACCGGGGAGGGCGAGGGAGTCCTCGCGTTCGTCCCCCGGGGCGCCGAGGGCCTGTCCCTCGCCGAGCAGTACTCCACCAGCGGGGAGCGGCTCGCCGAGCTCACCCTCGACGGCGTACGGGTCCCGGCCGCGCACCTGATCGAGACGCCCGGCGCCTGGGACCACCTGCGCCAGCTCCTGGCCACCGGGACCTGCGCGCTCGCGCTCGGCCTCGGCGAGAACGTGCTCACCATGACCAGCCAGTACACGAGCAAGCGCGAGCAGTTCGGCTTCCCGGTGGCCAGCTTCCAGGCCGTCGCCGTCCAGGCCGCGGACCGCTACATCGACCTGCGCGCCATGGAGGTCACCCTCTGGCAGGCCGCGTGGCGGCTCGACGCCTCCACGGGCGGAGCGGGCGGACCGCTGCCGAGCGCCGGTGACGTGGCCGTAGCCAAGATCTGGGCCTCCGAGGGCGTACGCCGCGTCGTGCAGACCGCACAGCACCTGCACGGCGGCTTCGGCGCCGACACCGACTACCCGCTGCACCGCTACCACGCCTGGGCCAAGCAGCTGGAGCTCCAGCTCGGCCCGGCCGCGGCCCACGAGGAGGCGCTGGGCGACCTGCTGGCCGCCCACCCCCTCGCTTAGGCCGTCACCGTGCCCGCGCCTCAGACGACGAAGCCCGGGGCGCCCGCGTCGGTGACGACCGGGCGGCCCGCGGCCTCCCAGTCCTGCATGCCGCCGGCCACGTTCACGGCGTCGATGTCCTGGCCCCGCAGGTACTGGGCGACCTGGGCGGAGCGGCCGCCGACCCGGCACATCACGTAGACCGGGCGCTCGTCCTCGATCTTCTCGGTCAGCTCACCGATGCGCGCCACGAACTCGCTCATCGGGATGTGCAGCGCGCCCTCGGCATGGCCGGCCGCCCATTCGTCGTTCTCGCGAACGTCGAGGACGAAGGCTTCGGAGGGCAGTGCGGAGGCAGCCACCGAGGGAAGCGGTCCGGAGTTCATGTCTGTCGCCTTCTCTCGTCACGGATAGCTGAGCCAACCTATCCGACCCGGCCTGCCGGCCCGGCCGCCCCCGGGATCACCCGGGGTCACTCGGCGGCGAGCGCCGCCAGCTCCGCCTCACGCTTCTCGACGTCGCCGAGCAGCTGCTCGGCGATCTCTTCCAGCAGCCGGTCCGGGTCCTCCGGGGCCATGCGCAGCATCGACCCGATCGCGCTCTCCTCGAGGTCCCGGGCCACCACCGACAGCAGCTCCTTGCGCCGCGAGAGCCACTCCAGCCGCTCGTACAGCTCTTCGCTCTCGCTCAGCCGGGGCTCGGCCGGCGCCGGGCCCTCGGCCCACTCCTGAGCCAGCTCGCGCAGCACCTGCTCCTCGCCGCGTCCGTAGGCCGCGTTGACCCGCGCGATGAACTCGTCGCGCCGCTCGCGCTCGGCCTCGTCCTGGGCCAGGTCGGGATGCGCCTTGCGGACCAGCTCGCGGTAGAGGCGGCGTACCTCCTCCGAGGGGCGCACCCGCTCCGGAGGCCGCACCGCGCGGTCCGTGAGCATCGCGGAGGCATCGTCGGACATCCCGTCCGCGTCCATCCAGTCGTGGAACAGCTCGTCCACCCCGGGCATCGGCATCACCAGCGAGCGGGCATCGCGCGCACGGCGCAGGTCCTCCGGGTCCCCGGTCCTCGCCGCCTTCGCCTCGGCGATCAGGGCGTCCAGCTCGTCGAGCCGCGAGTACATCGGTCCGAGCTTCTGGTGGTGCAGGCGGGAGAAGTTCTCCACCTCCACCCGGAAGGTCTCCACCGCGATCTCGAACTCGATCAGCGCCTGCTCGGCGGCCCGCACGGCGCGCTCCAGGCGTGCCTCGGGCCGCTCGTCGGCAGTGGGGCCGGGGCCTTCGCCGGAGCCGGGCTCGGACGCTTCGGGAACTGTCTGGTCGCTCACCCGGCCAGCCTAAGGCCCTGAGGCCCGGGTGTTTCACGTGAAACATCCGCCGGTTTCACGTGAAACATCCCGGCTGCGGGCCCGGGCGCCGGCCGCTCCGCCCCGAGCCCCCGCCGCTCAGACCCCGGACTCCGCCGCGATCCGCCCCGACCGCACCGCCGCCACCAGCACCTCGTGGTCGGCCTCGCTCCGGTCGGCGTAGGCCACGGCGAAGCCGGCGACGGCCTCGTCCAGCTCGTCGCTCTTGCCGCAGTACCCGGACAGCAGCCGCGGATCCGCGCTGTGCGCGTGCGCCCGCGCCAGCAGGGCTCCGGTCATCCGCCCGTAGTCGTCGAACTGCTCGGCGGCCAGCGCCGCCGGGTCCACGCTGCCCTTGCGGTTGCGGAACTGGCGGACCTGGAACGGCCGCCCCTCGACCGTCGTCCAGCCCAGCAGGATGTCGGAGACCACCTGCATCCGCTTCTGCCCGGCCACCACCCGGCGGCCCTCGTGCTCCTCCGGCGGGGAGACGAAGCCGAGCCCGGGCAGGTGCGGCAGCAGCGCGGAGGGCCGGGCCTCCTTCACCTGGAGAACCAGCGCCTCACCCCGGTGGTCGAGGAGCAGCACCACGTACGAACGGGTGCCGACGCTGCCCGTGCCCACCACCCGGAAGGCCACGTCGTGGATCGCGTACCGGGCCAGCAGCGGCAGCCGGTCGCCCTGCAGGGTCTCCAGGTACGGACCCAGCGCGGCCGCCACGGCCGCCGCCTCCCCGTCCCCGACCCGGCGCAGCACGGGCAGCGCGTCCACGAAGGCCCGGCCCCCGTCGGGCATGAACTCGGTGGACTTGGCGGCGAACCGGGCGGAGGTGTTGTTGCGGGCCTTCTCCGAGACCCGCTCCAAGGTGCCCAGCAGGTCACGGGCGTCGGTGTGCGAGACCAGCTCCTCGTCCGCGATCGCGTTCCACGCGTCGAGGGCCGGCAGTTTGGCCAGCAGGCGCATCGTGCGCCGGTAGGCGCCCACCGTGTCGTGCGCGGCCGCCCGGCAGGTGGCCTCGTCCGCACCGGCCACCCGGCCGGCCAGGACCAGCGAGGTGGCCAGCCGCTTGAGGTCCCACTCCCACGGGCCGAAGACGGTCTCGTCGAAGTCGTTGAGGTCGATGACCAGCCGGCCGCGCGCATCCCCGTACAGGCCGAAGTTGGCCGCGTGGGCGTCCCCGCAGATCTGCGCGCCGATCCCGGTGACGGGACCGCCGGAGAGGTCGTGGGCCATCAGCCCGGCCGCCCCGCGCAGGAAGGCGAAGGGGTTGGCCGCCATCCGTCCGACCCGTATCGGCGTGAGCCCGGCCACCCGCCCGACATTGGACTCCTCCACCGCCCGCACCGCGTCCGGCCGGTCGGCAGGGGCCTCGAACCGCGCGTGCGCAGCCCGGGGCACCCGCGTCCGCAGCGCCTTGCCCGCCTCCCGGGGAGACCCGGCCGGCGATCCCGCGGAGCGTCGCGGAGCGAACCCCTCGACCACCGGGATCCGTACCGTCGACTCCGGTCCCACGCCATGCTCCTGCGCTACCGCCGTCATGCGCCCCGCCCCCTGATCGCCATCGGATTTCGGCCCGACGCTACCTAGAGCCCGGCGTCCCTGGCCAGCAGGGCCGCCTGTACCCGGTTCTCGCATTCCAGTTTCGCCAGGATCCGGCTCACGTACGTCTTCACCGTGGCCTCGCTCATGTGCAGCCGCCGCCCCGCGTCCGCGTTCGACAGCCCCTCCCCCAGCAGCGCCAGTACCCCGCGCTCGCGCTCGCTCAGTTCGGCGACCCGGCGGCGCGCCGCCTCGTCGCGGCCGGCCGTCCGGCCGGACGCGAGCTGGTCCACCACGTGCCGGGTCGCCGCCGGGGACAGGTACGCGTCCCCCGACGCGGCCGCCCGTACGGCGCCGATGAGTTCGCCGGGCGCCGAGTCCTTCAGCAAGAACCCCGCGCCACCGCCGCTCAGCGCCCGCAGCACGTTCTCCTTCTCCCCGAAGGTGGTCAGGATCAGCGCCCGCACCTCGGGCACCGCCCGCCCGAGCTCGGCCAGCGCCGTCAGCCCGTCCATCACCGGCATCTGGATGTCCAGCAGCACCACGTCCGGGCCGTGCGCCCGGGCCATTTCCACCGCCTCCCGGCCGTTCGCCGCCTCGGCGACGACCTCGATGTCCGCCGCCGAGGTCAGGATCATCCTGATCCCGGCCCGAATCAGCGGTTCGTCGTCAGCGATCACCACGCGGATCACCTTGGTTGCCACCCCTGCTCCTACTGCTTGGCCTGGTACGCCTGCTTGTCGACGAGCTTGCCGTCCTTGAAGCAGAACCGGAAAACGCTGTCGCTGCCCAAGTCGCTGTCGTCGTCGGCGAGCAGGGCCAGGCACGTGGCGCCCTGCGGGCGCGTCGGCCCCTTCCGGTCGAGCCCCTCGGTCAGGATGCTGTCCCCGCTGGGCAGCCGCGACCGTACCGCGTCCTCCGGCTCACCCACCTGGATGCGGTCGTACTCGTCCCGGCCGAGCATCGCGTCGCTCACCGAGCCGACGAGCAGGGCCACCGCGGCCCCGATCACGATCAGCAGCACCACCAAGGCCGCGATCGCGATACCACAGCCCAGGGTCACTCCCCCGGACCGGCTGTTCTCGCTCAGCAGCTTCCGGTCGATCACGGCCCAGTCCAGCGGCTCCTGGGCTCCCCCCGCCATCCGGGCCCGCAGCTGCTGCCCGAAGTCGTCGGCGACGGCGCCCGCCCCGGTCTCCTCGGCCCCGTCGAACGCGGCCCCGGCCGGCAAGGTCCCGTACGGAAGCACCCCGGCCACCCGGAACCCGCCACCCTCCGCGGCCCCGGCGTAGACCATGCCGCCGACCAGCCGGGCCCGTTCACGCAGCCCGGTCAGCCCCTGCCCGCCGGACACCACCTCACCGGCGCCCGGACCGGCAGCCGGACCGTTGGCGATCTCCACCACCAAGGAGTCGTCCTCGTAGCGCAGTTCCACCGTGATGGGTGCGCCCGGCGCGTGCTTGTAGGCGTTGGTCAGCGCCTCCTGCGCGATCCGGTACGCCGCGTGGTCGCACGCGGCGACCAGCGGCCTGGGCTGCCCCGCGGTGGTGAGCCGTACGTCCGTCCCCGCGCTCCGCGCCGACTCCACGATCCCGGCGATGCCCGCCACCCCGCGCGCGGCGGGCTGCGCCTCCTCGACGGGCAGCGGCGCCTCCACCCCGTCCCGCAGGATGCCCACGACCTCGCGCAGTTCGTGCATGGCCGCGACCGAAGCCTGGCGCAGGACACCCACGGCCTCCCGCTGCCGGTCGGTCAGGACCGGATCGACCTCCAGCGCACCGGTGTGCACCGAGATCAGCGCGAGCTGGTGGCCGAGGCTGTCGTGCATGTCCTGGGCGATGCGCTGGCGTTCGCGCAGCCGGGCCTGGCCCGCGACCATCGCCCGCTCCCGCAGCAGCTGGGCGTTGCGCTCCTGGAGGGCGCGCAGCAGCGTGTTGCGCTGGGACCAGTAGCGGCTGGCCAGCCCGGGCATGACCACCGTGGCCAGGAACATCAGCGTACTGAAGACGATCATCAGCACCGGGCGGCCCAGCGACCACTCCTTGACCAGGCCGAGGACGACCACGGCGACGAAGGCGGCGGTGAAGGCACCGAGCGCCCTGCCAACCCCGACGATGCGCCGCCCCGCCGACCAGCCGAGGGGGATCGCCACGAGGAAGGCCCCGGGCAGGTACACCCCCACCACCGAGCCGGCCACGAGCGTGAACACCGGCAGCCGCCGCCGCAGCAGGGTCAGCACCACCACGGACACGGCACTGGCCACCATCCGGGCCGCGGAGCCCTTGTCGAGCTCCTCGACCCCCAGCCCGAGCAGCACCAGCACCCCGGCCAGCACGAGGTCCCCCACCAGCATCCGCCGGGTCCAGGGCTCGGGCCCCTTCACCCAGTCCCATCCCGCACGCACCCTCGCCGTCACATCCACCCGGCAGACCCTAGACACCACCGCGCCCCGGGTCTGCCCTCTTTAGTCGCGCCCCCCGCAACGAAAGTCTCCCGGCGCAGCGCGGACCACCGGGCGCACGCCGATCCGGCCGGCGTTCGGATTCCCGGAAGCCGTAGAGCGGGACCACGAGCGGGCCGGCGGCGCCAGACGCCCACCTCCTCTGCGGGAGCGTCCCCGTCTACCCTCATCGGGTGAGTAGCCACGTGAACCGCCTCGGCAGCGACGCACCACGGACCGGCACCCTGTCGGCGGGCGCGGGCGTGGCGGTGTGGGCCCTCGACATCACCTCGGACGTGGTCGGCGGACACCCGGTCGCGGAGGCTCTGGACATGCTGGACGCCGCCGAGCGGGAGCGGGCCGCGGGGCTGCGGCGGGAGGGTGCCCGGCACCGTTACCTGGCCTCGCACGTGGGACTTCGGGTGTTGCTCGGCGGCTACCTCGGGCTGGCCCCGGCGGAGGTGGCAATGGTCCGCGAGACGTGCCCGTGCTGTGGAGGCCCGCACGGCCGGCCCGCCGTCGACGGCGGCGCACTGCACTTCTCCCTCTCACACAGCGACGACCTGGCCTACCTCGCCTTCGCCCGGGTGCCGGTCGGGGTCGACGTGGAGGGGATTCCGAGCGCCGCCGCGGTGGCCGACGTATTGGCCACCCTGCACCCGGCCGAGACCGCGGAGCTGACCGCTCTCCCGGAGCCGGACCGGCGGGCGGCGACGGGCCGCGTGTGGTCCCGCAAGGAGGCCTACCTCAAGGGCACCGGCACGGGCCTGGCACTCGGCCTGGCGGAGCCGTACGTCGGTTCCGCACTCACCCCGGCCGCGGTACCCGGCTGGACCCTCACCGACCTGCCGACCCCGACCGGGTACGCGGCGGCCCTCGCCCTCAGCACCCCGGCCCCGGCATCGTCCTCCGCTGCCGTTTAGGCCCCGACAGCCTCCTGTCCGCGCAGCTCCTCTACTGGCGACGCACCCCGGCAGGGCGGTCGAGGACCTGGTCGGGAGGACCTGGTCGGGTACTTCGTGAACATGCTGGTCCTGCGCACGGACACGTCCGGGGATCCAACGTTCCGCACGCACGCACACCCACCCGCCCGCCCGGGCAAAACAAAACGGTCGCCATCGTGATCACGATGACGACCGTTCCGTCGTTGCCAGGAACACCGTTTGACCGGTGTTCCATCTGTGCGCGAGGGGGGATTTGAACCCCCACGTCCCGAAGGACACTGGCACCTGAAGCCAGCGCGTCTGCCGTTCCGCCACTCGCGCAAGTGGCTACCAGTGGTTCTTCCCTTGCGGGCCGTTCCCCTGGCGACATCGGAACATTAGCACGTCGGATGGGGTGGATTCACATCGCTTTTCGTGCTCTCCCGGCTCCCGCCGACGACCGCCCCTCCCGTACTCGGCCGCCGGTGCGGGACACTGTCCTCGGGGCGCCCCTACGATCGCTTGTGAGGACCAACACTCATGCGCACGTGACCGATGGGGAACCACCCGAATCCGCCATGCGTGGATACGATCAGTAAGCAGTACAGGGCGACAACGACGGAGGAGGTGCCCCATGGGAGTCCTGAAGCGGTTCGAGCAGCGACTCGAAGGTCTGGTGAACGGCACCTTCGCCAAGGTGTTCAAGTCCGAGGTCCAGCCGGTGGAGATCGCGGGCGCCCTCCAGCGCGAGTGCGACAACAACGCCACCATCTGGAACCGCGAGCGGACCGTCGTCCCCAACGACTTCATCGTGGAGCTGAGCACGGGCGACTTCGAGCGCCTGAGCCCCTACTCGGGCCAGCTCGGCGACGAGCTCGCGGGCCTCGTCCGCGACTACGCCAAGCAGCAGCGCTACAGCTTCATGGGTCCCATCAAGGTCCAGCTGGAGAAGGCCGACGACCTGGACACCGGGCTCTACCGGGTCCGCAGCCGCACGCTCGCCTCCAGCACCTCCCAGTCCCCCGGCCAGCAAGGTCAGGGCCAGGGGCAGGCCCACCAGGCCCCCCCGGCACAGCCCGGCGGCTACGGATACCCTCCGACCGCCGCGCCGCCCATGCCCCCCGGACCGCCCCCGGGCGGTCCCGGTGCGCGCCGGCCGGCCACCGGCGGACCGGGCGGACCGGCCCCCGTGCCCACAGGCGGCGCCGTCCGGCGCCACTGGATCGAGATCAACGGCACCCGCCACCAGATCTCGCGCCCTACGCTCGTACTCGGCCGAAGCACCGAAGCCGACGTGCGGATCGACGACCCCGGCGTATCGCGCCGGCACTGTGAGATCCGGACCGGAACGCCCTCGACGATCCAGGATCTCGGGTCCACCAACGGCATCGTGGTGGACGGGCAGCACACCACCCGCGCTACGCTCCGCGACGGTTCGCGGATCGTCGTGGGATCCACCACCATCATTTACCGGCAAGCCGAAGGGTAAGCGGGGGCAATGTCAGAGCTGACCCTGACGGTCATGCGGTTGGGTTTCCTGGCCGTTCTGTGGCTGTTCGTCATCGTGGCCGTCCAGGTCATTCGCAGCGATCTCTTCGGTACGAGAGTCACGCAGCGCGGTTCCCGACGCGGCGGGGGCGCTTCCGGCGCCCCGGCGCAGCAGGGCGGCCGCCAGCCGGCGGCCCCACCGCAGCAGCGCCAGCGCCGCGGTGCGCCCACCAAACTCGTCGTCTCCGAGGGCACCCTCACGGGCACCACGGTGGCCCTCGCCGGCCAGACGATCACGCTGGGCCGCGCCCACGACTCCACGATCGTGCTGGACGACGACTACGCCTCCAGCAGGCATGCCAGGATCTACCCCGACCGTGACGGCCAGTGGATCGTCGAGGATCTCGGGTCCACCAACGGCACGTATCTCGACCGGACCCGGCTGACCACCCCGACGCCCATTCCGCCGGGCGCCCCGATCCGCATCGGCAAGACCGTCATCGAGCTGCGGAAGTAGTACGAGAATGAGCGAGCGGAGCGAGCGAGCCGCAGCGGCCGGTCCCACCGGGGACACGGACCCGAGCGCGCTCCAGGCCGGAGGGTGGGCAGTGTGGCTCGAGACCGGTTGTACCCCGAGGCGTCGACAGGGCAGGTGCGCATGAGTCTGTCCCTGCGGTTCGCCGCCGGATCGCACAAGGGCATGATCCGCGAGGGCAACGAGGACTCCGGCTACGCCGGTCCCCGTCTCCTCGCGATCGCCGACGGCATGGGCGGCCAGGCCGCCGGTGAAGTCGCCAGCTCCGAGGTGATCTCCGCCCTCGTGCAGCTCGACGACGACGTCCCGGGCTCCGACATGCTCACCGCGCTCAGCACCGCGGTGCAGCGCGCCAACGACCAGTTGCGCGTCATGGTCGAGGAGGACCCCCAGCTGGAGGGCATGGGCACCACGCTCACCGCCCTGCTCTGGACGGGCCAGCGCCTCGGCCTGGTCCACGTCGGCGACTCCCGCGCCTACCTGCTCCGCGACGGCGTCCTCACGCAGATCACCCAGGACCACACCTGGGTGCAGCGCCTCGTCGACGAGGGCCGGATCACCGAAGAGGAAGCCACCACCCACCCGCAGCGCTCCCTGCTGATGAGAGCCCTGGGCAGCGGCGACATCGTCGAGCCCGACCTCTCCATCCGCGAGGTCCGGGTCGGCGACCGCTACCTGATCTGTTCCGACGGGCTCTCCGGCGTGGTCTCCCACCAGACCCTGGAAGAGACCCTCGCCGACTACCACGGCCCCCGCGAGACCGTGGCCTCGCTCATCCAGCTCGCGCTGCGCGGCGGCGGCCCCGACAACATCACCTGCATCGTGGCCGACGTCCTCGACACCGACAGCGGCGACACCCTTGCCGCGCAGGTCAACGACACCCCGGTCGTCGTGGGCGCGGTCGCCGAGAACCAGCACCACCAGCTCTTCGACGGCGGCAACGCCATGCAGACGCCGGCCGGCCGCGCCTCCGGGCTCGGCCGCCAGAGCCCCCCGCCCGCCGGCGCCTTCGGGCCCCCCGGCAGCGGCGAGGCCCCGGGTTACGGCGGTTACGGCGCCCAGGGACAGGGCGGCGGAGCCGACGCGTACGGCAGCTTCGGCGACCCCGACCCGTACGACGCGGACTCGGAGTACGAGGACACGTACGACCACCCGCGCAGGCGCCGCGGCAAAGGGCGCAAGTGGACCACGCGCACGCTGACGCTGCTCGTGGTCCTCGGAGTCATCGGCGGCGGCCTGTACGCGGGCTACCGCTGGACCCAGACGCAGTTCTACGTCGGGGTCAAGGACGAGCACGTCGCGCTCTTCCGCGGGATCAGCCAGAAGCTGGGGCCGCTGGAGCTCTCCAAGGTGGAGACCGACCGCCCCGACATCGAACTGAAGTACCTACCGAGCTTCAAGCGCAAGCAGGTCGTGGACACGATCAGCGAAGGCAGCCTCGACACCGCCCGTACGAAGATCGACGAGCTGGGCACCCAGACCTCCGCGTGCAAGAAGGACGAGGAGCGGCGTGCCGCCGAGGCCCAGGGCAACCAGACGCCCGGCCCCGTCCTGACTGCCGCCGAGCAGCAGGTCGTCAACCTGTGCGAGAAGCAGTAGACATACGCGGGCACAGGGGGCCCGCCACACCATGAGCGTTGTCACCAACACGACCACCATCGGCGCCATCGAGCTGCCGAGCCGGCGGAACACCGAGCTCCTGCTGCTCGCCTTCGCCGTGGTCATCACGATCTTCGCCTACGCCAACGCGGGGCTGTCGATCCACGGAAAGCTGCCCCCGGGCATGTTCGCCTACGGGCTCGGCCTCGCCGTCCTGGCGGGCATCGCCCACTTCGTCGTACGGCGCTACGCCAAGTACGCCGACCCCCTGCTGCTGCCGATCGCCACGCTCCTCAACGGGCTGGGCCTCGTCCTGATCTGGCGACTGGACCAGTCCGAGCGCCTGCAGAACCTGGCGAAGCGGTCCTTCGGCGCCTTCTCCGAGTCGTCCCCCCGGCAGATGATGTACACGGCACTCGGCATCGCCCTGTTCACGTGCGTGCTGCTGTTCCTCAAGGACCACCGCATCCTGCAGCGGTTCACCTACATCTCGATGGTCGCGGCCCTGGTGCTGCTCCTCCTGCCGCTCGTCCCCGGCCTCGGCACGAACGTCTTCGGCGCCCAGATCTGGATCCGCGTCGCCGGATTCTCCATCCAACCCGGCGAGTTCGCGAAGATCGTCCTCGCGGTGTTCTTCGCCGGCTATCTGATGGTCAAGCGCGATGCCCTGGCCCTGGCCTCCCGCCGGTTCATGGGCCTCTACCTGCCGCGCGGCCGCGACCTCGGCCCGATCCTGGCGATCTGGGCGGTGAGCCTGCTCATCCTGATCTTCGAGAACGACCTCGGCTCCTCGCTGCTGTTCTTCGGCATGTTCGTGATCATGCTGTACGTGGCCACCGAGCGGACCAGTTGGATCATCATCGGCCTGCTGATGTCGGTCGGCGGCGCCGTCGTGGTCGCCGGCTTCTCCAGCCACGTCGGAGCCCGGGTCAGCGCCTGGCTGGACCCCTTCGGCTGCTGGCAGAAGATGGGCGCCGACGCCGGAGCCTGCGAGCAGATCGCCCAGTCGATCATGAGCTTCGGCTCAGGCGGGGTCCTCGGCACCGGCTGGGGACAGGGCCACTCCGACCTGATCCTGTTCGCCGCCAACTCCGACTTCATCTTCTCCACCGTCGGCGAGGAGCTCGGGCTCGCCGGCGCCATGGCCTTCCTGCTGCTCTACGGCCTGATCATCGAGCGGGGCGTGCGCACCTCCCTCGCCGCCCGCGACCCCTTCGGCAAGCTCTTCGCGATCGGCCTCTCCGGCGCCTTCGCCCTCCAGGTGTTCGTGGTCGCCGGCGGAGTCATGGGGCTCATCCCCCTGACCGGCATGACCATGCCCTTCCTCGCGGCCGGCGGCTCGTCCGTGCTCGCGAACTGGATCCTCATCGCCGTCCTCATCCGGATCAGCGACACCGCACGCCGCCCTGCCCCGGCCCCGGCACCGTCCCCCGACTCCGAGATGACCCAGGTGGTCCGCCCGTCATGAACAAGCCCCTGCGCCGCATCGCGATCTTCTGCGGGCTGCTCGTCCTGGCACTGCTCGTGCGGACCAACTGGCTCCAGTACGTCAAGGCCGAGGAGCTGAGCACCCGCAAGGAGAACCGGCGGGTCCAGATCGCCCAGTACGCCACCGAGCGCGGCAACATCATCGTCGACGGCAAGCCGATCACCGGCTCCGCCGTCACCGACGGCAGCGACTACAAGTTCAAGCGGACCTACATCGACGGTCCGCTCTGGGCCCCCGTGACCGGCTACGCCTCGCAGGCCTTCGGTTCCACCCAGCTCGAGTCCCTCGAGGACGGCATCCTCACCGGCAACGACGACCGGCTGTTCTTCGACCGCACCATCGGCATGTTCACCGGCGAGAAGAAGCAGGGCGGCAACGTCGTCACGACGCTCAACGCCGCCGCGCAGAGGGCCGCGTTCGACAAGCTCGGCACCAAGAAGGGCGCCGTAGCCGCGATCGACCCGCGCACCGGCGCGATCCTCGCCCTGGTGAGCACCCCCTCGTACGACCCCTCGGCCTTCGCGGGCAACTCGAAGGCCGACGAGAAGGCCTGGGTCGAGCTCAAGGACAGCGACGACAAGAAGCTGGTCAACCGCGCCCTGCGCGAGACCTACCCGCCCGGCTCCACCTTCAAGGTGGTCACCGCCGCCGCGGCCCTGGAGCACGGCGTCGTCACGGACATCAACGCACCGACCGACACCGAGGACCCGTACATCCTCCCGGGCACCAAGACCGAACTGATCAACCACGCCCCCGGATGCGGCAAGGCCAGCCTCAACGAAGCCATGCGCGTCTCCTGCAACTCCGTCTTCGCCAACATGGGCGACAAGGTGACGCGGGACAACATGGTCAAGACCGCCGAGAAGTTCGGCTTCAACAACGACAAGATCGACACCCCGGTCCGCGCCTTCGCCAGCGTCTACGACAAGACCATGGGCCGGGACGGCAACGCCCAGAGCTCCATCGGCCAGTTCAACACCGCGGCCACCCCGCTGCAGATGGCCATGGTCACCGCCGCCATCGCCAACAACGGCAAGCTGATGAAGCCGTACATGGTCAACCAGCTGGAGTCGCCCGGCCTCGACATCGTCGAGAAGCACGAGCCGCAGGAAATGAGCCGTCCCCTCTCCGTCGAGAACGCGAAGAAGGTCCGGGACATGATGGTCAACGTCGTCGAGAAGGGCACCGGCGGCAAGGCCCAGATCCGGGGCACCGTCGTCGGCGGCAAGACCGGCACCGCCCAGCACGGCGAGGGCAACAAGAAGCGCCCGTACGCCTGGTTCATCTCCTACGCCGAGAACCCCGACGGCAGCTCGCCGGTCGCCGTAGCCGTCGTCATCGAGGACAGCGAGGCGGACCGCGAGGACATCAGCGGCGGCGGCCTCGCCGCCCCGGTCGCCAAGGCCGTCATGGAAGCCGTGCTCAAGAGCAACAAGGGGTAACGGGCGGGGCCCGAGGCCGCGCGAGAGTCTCCAGGGGCACAAAACTGTGATCCGGGTCACCATTCCCGCCCGGATCCGCGCGTACGGTACCGGTCCGGTATCAGCCGGTGGTCACGAACCGATCACCGACGATCGGCCGGTAGCCTTTGCGCGAACAGCACACCGCCGGACCACACACCGGAGCGGTCGGGACTGACGGAGAGGGCTGCACGTTATGGAAGAGCCGCGTCGCCTCGGCGGCCGGTACGAGCTGAGCCACGTGCTCGGCCGTGGTGGCATGGCCGAGGTCTACCTCGCCCACGACACCCGGCTCGGCCGTACCGTCGCCGTCAAGACCCTGCGCGCCGACCTCGCCCGCGACCCGTCCTTCCAGGCCAGGTTCCGCCGCGAGGCCCAGTCGGCCGCATCGCTCAACCACCCGGCGATCGTCGCCGTGTACGACACCGGCGAGGACTACGTCGACAACATCTCCATCCCGTACATCGTGATGGAGTACGTCGACGGCTCGACCCTGCGCGAGCTCCTGCACTCCGGCCGCAAACTGCTGCCCGAGCGCACCCTGGAGATGTGCATCGGCATCCTCCAGGCGCTGGAGTACTCGCACCGCGCCGGCATCGTGCACCGTGACATCAAGCCCGCCAACGTCATGCTCACCCGCACCGGCCAGGTCAAGGTCATGGACTTCGGCATCGCCCGTGCCATGGGCGACTCCGGCATGACCATGACGCAGACCGCCGCCGTCATCGGCACCGCCCAGTACCTCTCCCCGGAGCAGGCCAGGGGCGAGCAGGTCGACGCGCGCTCCGACCTCTACTCGGCCGGCTGCCTGCTGTACGAGCTCCTCGCCGTCCGGCCGCCGTTCATCGGCGACTCCCCGGTCGCGGTCGCCTACCAGCACGTACGGGAAGAGCCCCAGCCCCCGTCGAACTTCGACCCCGAGATCACGCCCGAGATGGACGCGATCGTGTTGAAGGCACTGGTCAAGGACGCCGACTACCGCTACCAGTCCGCCGACGAGATGCGCGCCGACATCGAGGCCTGCCTCGACGGCCAGCCCGTCGCGGCCACCGCCTCCATGGGTGCCGCCGGCTACGGCTACCCCGACCAGGGCCACGGCTACGGACACCAGGGCTACGACCAGCCCACCACCGCCCTGCGCACCGCCGACCCGAACCAGACCTCCATGCTCCCGCCGATGCACCCGGGCGACGGCGGATACGGGGCCCCCGGGTACGCAGACCAGGGCGGCTACGACCAGGGCGGCCGCGGCCGGCGTCCGCAGAAGAAGAGCAAGGCCTCCACGATCCTGCTGGTCACCGCCGGCATCCTCGTGCTGGTCGGCGCGATCCTGATCGGGCGCACCCTCACCGAGCCCGGCGCCGACAACCGGCCCGCGGTCCCCAAGCTCATCGGCGAAACCCTGGAAACGGCCAAGGCCAACGCGATCAACGTCGGTCTCGTCGTCCAGCAGGACGGGGAAATGCCCTGCGACACGGCGCCCAAGGGCAGCGTCTGCGAGCAGAGCCCGGCCGAGGGCACCAAGGTCGAGAAGAACTCCCCGATCAAGGTGAAGGTCTCCACCGGCGCACCCAAGGTGCTCGTGCCGGACGTCCTCTTCATCCCCTTCGAGACCGCGGAGAAGACCCTCAAGGAAAAGGGCTTCCAGGTCACGAAGAAGACGGACGAGTCCGAGCGGTCGCCCGGCACCGTCCTGGAGCAGGACCCGAAGGGCGGCGGCGAGGTCGAGCGGGGCACCACCATCACGCTGACGGTGGCCAAGGAGATCTCCAAGGTGACCGTCCCGGACCTGACCGGCAAGAGCCAGGCCGACGCTTCGAAGGCCCTGCAGGCCGTCAAGCTGAAGCTCGGCAGCGTCACCGAGGTGGACGCGCCCCCGGGCACGGCCCCCAAGTCGGTCGTCAGCCAGGACCCCCTCCCGAGCAGCTCGGTCGAGGTCAACTCGACGGTCAACATCTCGGTCGCCAAGGCGGTCCAGCAGATCCAGGTCCCGAACCTGGTCGGCAAGACCATCAACCAGGCCAGGGCCGAGCTCGCCGCCAACGGCCTGGCCTTCGGATCCGTCCTGTCGGGCTCCTCCGACGGCAAGGCGAGGATCCTGAGCACGGACCCGCAGATCGGCAGCACGGTGGCCCCCAACACGCCGATCAACGTGCACACGGTGGACGACAACCAGCAGAACGGCGGCAACGACGGCGGCGGCGGCTTCTTCGGAGGCCTGGGCAACTAGCCGGCGGAACGCGCAACGGAACGGGTCCGGCCCCTCTCTTGGAGAGGGGCCGGACCCGTTCCGTTTCCAGGCTCCGGGGCGCGGCCCGTCACCCACGGCACATCGAGCCCCTGCGGCCTCGTACGCGGCCGCCTGCGCCATCACAGCCGAGTCCCCGGGCCATCCGCACTCAGGGGGCGTCACGGCCGTCCACAGGGGGCTTCTGGAGGCCCGGAGCCGTCAGCGCAGCTCCGCCGGAAGGTTCCGCTTCGCGTCGACCTTCTCCGTGCGGACCAGCTCGCCCCACACGATGTAGCGGTACTTCGAGGTGTACACGGGCGTACAGGTCGTCAGGGTGATGTAGCGGCCCGGCGCCGTGCGGCCCGACTCCTTGGGAACCGGGCTGATCGAGTCCACGTTGTACTTCGAAGTCTGGCTCAGTTCGGCGAAGACCTTGTAGACGTACCAGGTGTCGCGGGTCTCGAAGACGAGCGCGTCGCCGTTCTTCAGCTTGTCGATGTTGTGGAACTTGGCCCCGTGCCCGTCGCGGTGGGCCGCCAGCGCGAAGTTGCCCGCCGCGTCCCACGGCAGCGCCGACTTGACCGGCTCCGTGTAGTAGCCGGCGACGCCGTCGTTCAGGACCTCCGACCTGGTGCCCCGCTTGACCAGCACCTCGCCGTTCTTCATCGCCGGCACGTGCAGGAAGCCGATCCCGCCCTGGGTGTCCAGCGCGCCCGGCGCCGCGGCGGTCGTCCGGGAGGGCGCCGCCCGCTCCCACTGCTCGCGCACCGCGTCCCCGCGCGCGGAGGCGTCCCGGTCCGCCAGGACGTTCGTCCACCACAGCGAGTACGCCACGAACAGTCCGAGCACCAGGCCAACCGTGATCAGGACCTCGCCCAGCAGGCTCAGGAACCCCGCGACGGCGCTGCGGTGCGGGGGCGGTGCGGCACGTGACACTGCGGATCCTCTACGGGCTGGTCAGCTCGGGCGGAGCACCCTGGCTGCGGGGGCGTTCAGCGGTCATCCTGCCCCATACGATCAGCCGGTAGGTGCTGGTGAACTCCGGGGTGCAGGTCGTCAGCGTGATGTACCGGCCCGGGGCGGTGAATCCCGATCCGGCCGGAACCGGCTTGATCACGGACACGTTCGACGGCGGGGTCTGCGCGAGCTGCGCGCTCATCTCGTACGTGTAGTACGCGTCCCGCGTCTCCACCACGATCTTGTCCCCCGGCACCAGCCGGTTGATGTAGCGGAACGGTTCTCCGTGCGTGTTCCGGTGGCCCGCCAGCGCGAAGTTGCCCTGGCGGTCGGCCGGCATCCCGGTGGCGAGCGGCGCCTCGGAGTAGTGGCCGACCATGCCCTTGTCGAGGACCTTCGGCTTGCTCGTCCCCTCCGCGACCGGCACCTTCACGTCCAGCTTCGGGATGTACAGGATGGCGAAGCCCTGGCCCGGCTCGAACGCCGCCGCCACCGGCGGAGCGGCCGCATCGGCCGCACCGGCCGGATCGCGGTCCCAGGTCTGGAGCAGGGAGCCGGCCGCGTCATCGGCCGTCCGGCTCGCCAGGAAGTTGGTGTACCAGAGCTGGTAGCCGACGAAGAGCAGCATCACCAGGCCCAGCGTGATGAAGAGCTCCCCCGCGAGCCTGCTGACGACCACCACCGGCCCGCCCGAGGCGGGCCGCCTGCGCCGCCTGCCCCGGCCGCGCGTGCGCGCGCGCTTCTCGGCCGCCTGTGCCGCCCTGCGTCGCGCTGCCCGGCCCTCGGTGGGCGCGGACGGCGCGAGCGCCGTCACGCGACGGCCTTGCCCACCACCGGGGCGAGCCCCACCGAGCGCTCCACCGCGCCCGCGTCACCGCAGCGCACCAGCCAGTTCGCGAGCATCCGGTGGCCCCACTCGGTCAGCACGGACTCGGGGTGGAACTGCACTCCCTCGACGTCGTGCTCGCGGTGGCGCAGCCCCATGATGATCCCGTCCTCGGTGCGCGCGGTGACCTCCAGCGTGTCCGGGAGGGTCGGCGGCTCGGCCGCGAGGGAGTGGTACCGGGTCGCGGTGAAGGGCGAGGGAAGCCCCTCGAAGACGCCGAGGCCCTCGTGGACCACGGGCGAGGTCTTGCCGTGCAGCAGTTCCGGAGCCCGGCCGACGACGCCTCCGTAGGCGACGGCCATCGACTGCATGCCGAGGCAGACGCCGAAGACCGGTACGCCCGTGTCGGCGCAGTGGCGGACCATGTCCACGCAGACGCCGGCCTCTTCCGGTGTTCCCGGGCCCGGGGACAGCAGGACGCCGTCGAAGCCGTCCTGGGCGTGGGCGAGCTCGACCTCGTCGTTGCGCAGCACCTCGCACTCGGCGCCGAGCTGGTAGAGGTACTGGACCAGGTTGAAGACAAAGCTGTCGTAATTGTCGACAACCAGAATGCGCGCGCTCACGGAGTCGCTCCCGATCCCTCGTCCACCGTCACATCGTTGAACGGAAGCAGCGGCTCGGCCCACGGGAAGACGTACTGGAACAGCACGAACACCACCGCGAGCACCAGCACGAGGGAGATCGCAAGGCGTACCCACGCGTTGCCCGGCAAATGCCGCCAGATCCAGCCGTACATGCCGCCTGTGTCCTTTTCGTCCACGATCGTTCAACGCACCGCAGGGGCGGTACGTCCACAGCCTAAAGCCACCCGCCCGGCGCGGAGGGTCACCTTGCCAAACCCTCCGGCACACCCTGTGCGAGGGTCCGCGTACCGGTCAGTTCGGCCCAGACCACGAGCCGGTGGCTGTGGCCCCATTCCGGGTCGCAGGTGGTGAGCGTCAGGTACTTGCCCGGCCCGGTGAAGGGCGAGCGGCTCGGCACCGGATCCACCACGCCGACCTCCGTGGGGAGCGTGCGCAGCGCCTCGGCGCGGACGGTGTACGTGTACCAGCCGGTGGCGTCCTTGAGGATCACCAGGTCGCCGGGGCGCAGCCTGGGGATGTCCTTGAAGGGGTCCCCGTACGTGCGCCGGTGGCCGGCCACCGCAAAGTTCCCGGTGCCGCCGAGCCGGGCGGTGCCGGCGTAGTGGCCCAGGCCCTTCTTCAGCAGCTCCGTGCCCGTGCCCTCCAGGACCGGCTTGTTCCAGCGCGGGCCGAAGCGGGGCACGTACATCTCGGCGAAGGCCCGGCCCGGCGGGTACGCCGCGTTCTCGGGCGCGGCCGGGGCCGCCGATGGTGCTCCCGAGGGCGCGGGGGCGGGCTGCGGGGCGGCCGCGGGCGCCGCGGACCAGGCGTCCCTCATGCGGGCCATCTCCCCGTCCATGGCCTGGTCGGCCTTGACCCCGGTCCACAGCAGTACGTAGACCACGAAGAGCACGATGAGCGAGCCCGCGGTCAGGCACACCTCGCTGAACGTCCGTACCAGCAGGCGCGGCACGTCGACGTTGCGGTCACGGCGTGGCGGACTCCAGCGGCTTCGCATAGTGGAGGTCCACTGTGCCGGAGTAGCCCGGCAGTGTCAGCGCCTTGTGCTCGTCCACTTTCCAGCCGAGCCCGTACGCGTTCACGTACAGCTGGTAGTTCTGCAGCGCCGGGGAGGCGGCGAGGGCCTTCTTCAGCGCGCCGGGGTCGCCGACCGCCGACACCTTGTACGGGGGCGAGTACACCCGGCCCTGGAGGATCAGGGTGTTGCCCACGCAGCGCACGGCGCTGGTGGAGATCAGCCGCTGGTCCATGACCTGGATGCCCTGGGCGCCGCCCTGCCACAGTGCGTTCACCACGGCCTGGAGGTCCTGCTGGTGGATCACCAGGTCGTTGGGCTGCGGCTCGGGAACGTTGGGGATGCGGGCCGTGGCGTTCGGGGGCGCGTCGTTCAAGGTGACGGTCAGGGCCTTGCCGGTGATCGCCTCCGTGCCGGAGGCTGCGCGCAGGGCGGCCAGCCTGGCGTCCTCGGCCTTGGTGCTCCCGTGCTCGCGGTCGGCGAGTGCGTCGACCTGGCCGCGGGCGGTCGCGGTGCTCTTCTCCAGCTCCAGATTGCTCTGGCTGCGCTCCTGGATCAGGTCGGACAGCTTGAGGAGCGAGGCGTCCGTCCGGATGTTCGTACCCTTGGAAGTGTTGAAGCTGGTGACGAAGATCAAGCCGGCCAGGGCGAAAACGGCGGCCGTGAGCAGCCGGACCGGTCTGGCACGGCGACGGGGACCCGCGGAGGAGTCGTCGGAATTGCTCAACGTACCCTTCTCCTTCAACGCCACAGGTCCACTACGCTAACGGACGCCCGGGGCAGGCAAGGTCCCCAGCCCATCGACAGGAGAGCCCCTCGTGCCGAAGTCACGTATCCGCAAGAAGGACGACTACACGCCGCCCCCCACGCGGACGCCGCAGTCGATCAAGCTGACGAACCGCAACTGGGTCGCCCCGGTCATGCTGGCGTTCTTCTTGGTCGGCCTGGCATGGATCGTCGTTTTTTATCTGTCCGAGACCCAGCTTCCGATCGAAGCCCTCGGAAATTGGAACATTGTGGTCGGATTCGGCTTCATTGCGGCAGGATTCGGCGTCTCCACGCAGTGGAAGTAGCCCGGCTCCGCAAGCTCTCCCCATGAGTTATCCACAGCGTCATCCACACCTGAGGAAAAGACAGAAGATCTGTGGATAACTCTGTGGAGAGTTGACGCCGGTGTGATCAGGTGAGTGCGGAAAGTTCGGCCGTCCGGATCGCGATCAGGGCTGCGGCCAGCAGGAACACCGCCACACAGGTGCCCCACTGGACGAATTTGCGATTCCGCGCGCCCATGTCCTTGGTGGGCCACAGGAAGCCCAGCGCGACCAGTGCACCGGTGATCAATCCACCGATATGGGCCTGCCACGACACGTTCAGCCCAGGCATGAAGGTCAGCACCAACATGAACACCGCCATGGTGATCAGAGGGCGCATTTCGTACCGCATCCGCCGGAACAGCACCACCGTGGCGCCGAGCAGGCCGAAGACGGCGCCGGAGGCACCGAGGGTCGCCACGATCGGCTCGGTCAGCAGATAGACCGCGACGCTGCCGCCCAGGGCCGACAGCAGGTACACGGTGAGGTAGCGGGCCCGGCCCAGCGCCTGCTCCAGCGGCCCGCCGATGAACCACAGGCCGAGCATGTTGCTGAAGATGTGCCACCACTGGACGTGCAGGAACGGCGAGGTCAGCAGCCGGTGGTACTCGCCGGTGGAGACGCCGGCCTGGTCGCCGTACCAGCCCAGCATCACCAGCTCGAAGTCCAGCCTGGGGACGGCCTTCACCAAGAGGAACACCGCCACGTTGATCCCGATCAGGATCTTGGTGACCAGGAACGGATCGGCCGCCACCACCCCGCCCGCGATCGTCCGCGGAGCATTGGCCGCGGGCCCGTGGCCCGTCCCCGAGCCACCGCGGACGCACTCGGGGCACTGGAAGCCGACCGAGGCGTTGATCATGCACTCGGGGCAGATCGGCCGCTCACAGCGCGTACAGCTGATGCCGGTCTCGCGGTCCGGGTGCCGGTAGCAGCCCGGAAGACGGTCGGTGTCCATCGGTCCCCTCGGTCGGCGGCGAGGCGGCGGGTCCGCCCGCGCCCGTCCGGTACGTATCGAGGACGGACGGGCGGGGCCGAAAGGTTCCCCTGCGGTCAGCGCTTCTCGATGACGACGGACTGGATGATCACGTCGTCGAGGGGGCGCTCCGTGCGCGGGTTGGTGGGACCTGCGGCGATGGCGTCGACGATCTTCTGGCTGGCCTTGTCGCCGATCTCGCCGAAAATGGTGTGCTTGCGCGTCAGCCAGGCGGTGGGGGCGACGGTGATGAAGAACTGCGAGCCGTTGGTGCCCGGGCCGGCGTTCGCCATCGCGAGCAGGTAGGGCTTGGTGAAGGCCAGGTCGGGGTGGAACTCGTCGGCGAACTGGTAGCCGGGGCCGCCGGTGCCGTTGCCCAGCGGGTCGCCGCCCTGGATCATGAACCCGCTGATGACGCGGTGGAAGACGGTGCCGTCGTAGAGCGGCTCCGTGGTCTTCTGGCCGTCCGTGGGACGCGTCCACTCGCGCTCACCGGTGGCGAGTTCGACGAAGTTCCGCACGGTCTTCGGAGCGAAGTTCGGCAGAAGCTCGATCTCGATGTCGCCGTGGTTGGTCTTCAGGGTGGCGTAGAGCTTCTCGGCCACGGATCTGCCTTCCCTAGTCATCGGTCATCACTGTCGGTGTCAGATCCTCCCACGGAGAGCTGCACCGGGCGGAAATCGTCCACTCGTATGCCCTGTCGCGCATGCCGGTCGGCGGTATGGGAGGCATGATCCGACAAAGGGTGGAAAGGTGAACTGTGTCCGCCACCGAGGAGGAGGATCCCGTGACAGGCAAGGAAAGCGTGCGCCTGGCAGCATCGAGTGCCAGGGATACGGCGCGGCACGCAGCGGAAGTGGTGGCGCCGTACGCGGAATCCGCCAAGCACGCTGCGGTGCATTACGCCCACGAAGCAAATGAACGGCTCGCACCGAAGGTGTCCTACGCGGCCGGCGAGGCCGCCAAGCAGGCCCGCTCGACGTACTGCTGCCACGTCCAGCCCCGGATCAAATCGGTCCGCGCCCACGTGCCGCCGAATGTGGACCGGGCGGCGTCCAATGCCGTGAAGCAGACCCGCCTGGCGGCCCGGTCCGCGGTGGACTACACGCAGCCGCGGCTGGAGAGCGCGCTCGCGGCGGCCCAGCCGGTCGCCGAGGAGGCCGCGTCCCGGTCAACGGCGGCGTTCGCGGCGCTGCGCGGCCAGGTATCGGCCAAGGAGGTCCAGAAGCTCGTACGGCGCCACGAGCGGCGTGAGCGCTGCGGCCGCCTGTTCAAGGGCGTGGCCGTGGTCGGCGTCCTGGCCGGCGGGGCCTACGCCGCATGGCGCTGGTGGGACCAGCAGTCGAACCCGGACTGGCTCGTCGAGCCGCCGGCCGCCACCGAGCTGTCGGCGCGCGAGGAGGAGGCCCCGGCCTCCTTCGACGACGAGCTGGCCGCGAAGGAGCGCGACGCCGGGACCTCGGACTTCGTGTCCGGCCTGGAAGCGGAGGCCGAGGCCGCGCAGGAGCGGATCGACGCGGAGGACGCGAAGCGCAAGCACCGCTGAGGAACGCTCGATGACAGTGGGGCCCGGATCCTTTCGAGGATCCGGGCCCCACTGTCATTGCTGTGTTCCTCGTTTCCCGCTAGCTGGGGAGGTTGAGCTTCATCCCCGGGTGGATCATGTCGGGGTTCGAGCCGATGACGCCCTTGTTCATCGCGTAGAGCTCGCGCCAGCGGCCTTCGTTGCCGAGCTCGCGGCGGGCGATCGCGGAGAGCGAGTCGCCCGCGCGGACGGTGTACGTGCGCTGCGCCTTGGGCGCGGGCTTCGGCATCGGCGCCGCGGGCACCGCCTTGTGCGCGGCGGACGTCGGCGTGGGCGTGTGCGGGGCCGGCCGCGCGACGGGGGGCGCCGGTGCGGCCTTGGGCGGCATCGGCGCGGCCTTGGGCGGCGCCGCTGCCGCCATGCGCTCGGCGGCCGCCTTGGTCGCCGCTGCCGAGTCGGTGTACTTGGTCCCGGCGTCGGCGGGCATCGCCGCCGGGGGCGCGGGAGCGGCCGCGGCCTGCTGTTGCACCTGCTCAGCCGCCTTTTCGGCTGCCTTCTCGGCTTGTTCCTTCTTCTTGTCGGACCTCATGAAGTCGAACAGTCCCATGTGCGTACGCCTCCGGCATGGTGGTGCCCCCCTGGGCTGAGTGCCTTCTCCCACTCTCTGCCAGAAGGTGCGGGACGGCCCTGTGACTGGGCCGTCCGGGGGATGCCGGGCGGCTACTGGCGGGCCCTGCGGGCAGGCCTCGGGCTCTCCGAAGGGGTTCCCAGATCGCCCTTGACCAGCAGGTTCAGCACGCGCAGCACGGCCTCGCGATCGGTGTCCGAGAGGGAGGCGAGCGCGTCGGCGTGGACCTGGTCGACGATGCGGCTGCTCTCCTGCGCCAGGGCCGCGCCCTGCTCGGTGACGACGATGACGCGGGCCCGGCGGTCCGTGCTGGACTGCCGCCGCTCGGCCAGGCCGGCCTTCTCCAGGGCGTCGACGGTGACGACCATCGTCGTCTTGTCCATGCCCCCGATCTCGGCGAGCTGGATCTGGGTCCGCTCCTCCCCCAGCGCGTGCACGAGCACGCAGTGCATCCGTGCCGTGAGCCCGATCCGGTCCAGTGCCGCAGCCATCCGGGTGCGCAGGACGTGGCTCGTGTGGTCCAGGAGGAAGGAGAGGTCCGGCTCGTTCTGTGCGGGCGCCATGGCTGTCATGTCCACCAGTCTAGCAATTCAGTCCACAGCAGATCGTCTGCAACGGAACTATCTGATACGGTCTTACCAAGTCAGCCCGCCGCTCACCGACTGGGGACTCAGATGCCTGCCACTTCCGCTCCCGCCGCTCCCGCCGCTCCTCCGACGACGCCCTCCACGCCCGCCGGGTCCGCTTCCACCCCGGCTTCCACCCCGGCCGCCCCGCGCGGGCTGCGCTCCCGGTGGACCGCCCTCGGGGTGCTGTCCACCGGCGTCCTGATGACCGTCCTCGACGGCAGCATCGTCACCGTCGCGATGCCGGCCATCCAGAAGGACCTCGGATTCACCCCCGCCGGACTCAGCTGGGTCGTCAACGCCTACCTGATCGCCTTCGGCAGCCTGCTGCTCCTCGCCGGCCGGCTCGGCGACCTCATCGGCCGCAAACGGATGTTCCTGGCCGGTACCGGCGTCTTCACCGGAGCCTCCCTGCTCGCCGGATTCGCCGGCTCGCCCGAGGTACTGATCGCCGCCCGGTTCCTGCAGGGCCTCGGCAGCGCCATGGCCGCGGCCGTCAGCCTGGGCATCCTGATCACGCTGTTCACCGAACCCCGCGAGCGTGCCAAGGCCATCGCCGTCTTCTCCTTCACCGGCGCGGCCGGGGCCTCCCTGGGACAGGTGCTGGGCGGCGTCCTGACCGATGCCCTCGACTGGCACTGGATCTTCTTCATCAACCTGCCGATCGGGCTCGCCGCCCTCGCACTGGCCCTGCCCGCGCTCCCCGCCGATCGAGGACTGGGTCTGCGTGCCGGAGCCGACGTCATCGGCGCCCTCCTGGTCACCGCGGGCCTGATGCTCGGCATCTTCACCGTCGTCGAGGTGGAGCGCTACGGCTGGGTCTCCCTGCACACCCTCGGCCTCGGCACGCTCTCGGTCGCCCTGCTCGCAGGGTTCACCGCACGCCAGGCCAGGACCCGCACCCCGCTGGTACCGCTGCGGATCTTCCGCTCGCGGACCGTGGCCGGCGCGAACCTGGTCCAGATGCTGATGGTGGCCGCACTGTTCTCCTTCCAGGTCCTGGTCGCCCTGTACCTCCAGAACGTGCTCGGCTACGGAGCCGCCGAGACCGGCCTGGCGATGCTCCCGGCGGCCGTGGTCATCGGCGGGGTCTCCCTCTTCGCCTCGGCCCCGCTGAACGCCCGCTTCGGTGAACGGGGCGTGCTCCTGGCCGGACTGGCCCTGCTCGTCGCCGCCCTCGGCCTGCTGACCCGACTCCCGGTCCGCGCCGACTACGTCACCGACCTGCTCCCCGTGATGCTGCTGGCCGCCGGCTTCGGCCTGGCCCTGCCCGCCCTCACCGCGCTCGGCATGTCCGGCGCGGACGAGCAGGACGCGGGCCTCGCCTCGGGCCTGTTCAACACCACCCAGCAGATCGGCATGGCCCTCGGCGTCGCCGTCCTCTCGACCCTGGCGGCCTCCCGCACCGACTCCCTACTCTCCACGGGCCGCGACCGCGCCGCGGCGCTGACCTCCGGCTACCACCTGGCCTTCGGTATCGGCGCGGGACTGATGCTCACGGCGCTCGTGGTGGCGGCGACCCTGCTGCGGACCGGCCGGCGCCGGTGACTCCCGTCCGATGTTTCACGTGAAACATCGGGGCAGGACGCGGTCGGGCTGACGAAAGGACCGCGGGCACGACTGTGGGCCGCTCCGCACACCGGAGCGGCCCACAGTCGTTTCAGCCCCCTGCTTTCAGCCCCCCTACTTCACGAAGAGGCCGTTGAGCGTGCCGTAGTCGACCGCGCCCTCGAGCGCCCCGTACGTCCCCTGCTCCAGCACCTCCACCGCCGCGGCGCGGGCCGCCGTGTACGCCGCCTGCGCCACCCCGGTACCGACACTGACCCGGCGCACCCCGGCCTTCGCCAGCTCGGCCACGGACGGACCACCCGGCCCGGCCATGGCATTGACCGGCAGCGACCCCCGGGCGATCTCGCTCAGGGCGTCCAGGTCCAGCAGCCCCGGCACGAAGATCCCGTCGGCCCCGGCGGCGGCGTACGCCTCCACCCGCGCCAGTACGTCGCCGAGACGACCGGACTCCTCACCGATCCCGAACAGGAACACATCGGTACGGGCGTTGATCACCAGCTCCGGCAGCCCGGCCCCGGTGGCCGCCGCGCGGGCGGCGCGGATCCGTTCGGCCTGCTCCGCGGCGGTGTGGAGCGTCCCGTCGGCCGCCTTCGAGTCCTCCAGGTTGATTCCGACGGCGCCGACCGCCACCACCTCGCGCACGGTGGCCGCGACGTCCTCGTAGCCGCCCTCGATGTCCACGGTGACCGGGACGTCCACGGCCGCCACGATCCGCGCCGCCGCCGCCAGCATCTCCGCCCTCGTCGCGTGCTGCCCGTCCCCACGCCCGATCGACCAGGCCACACCACCACTGGTCGTGGCGATCGCGGACGCACCGGCCGCCTCGATCACCGCCGCACTGCCCGCGTCCCAGGCGTTGGGGAGAACGATCAGCGACGCACCCAACTCCCTCAACCGCAGGGCCTTCTCGGTGGTCTTCGCTTCCACGGTCATCCGAACTCTCCTCAACATCCACCTTGGTGAATGATCGTCATACCGCCCAACGGGGCCGAGACTAACGCGAAAAGGCCCCCCGACCGGCGTTCCCGCCGGCCAGGGGGCCTCATCTCAGGGCTGTCGGGCGCCGGTTACAGCGCGCGCCAGTCGATGATCGTGCGGGCCAGTCGCGCCACGTCGTCCAGCAGGGCCAGCCGGGCCGCGCGGACCGCCGGGTCGGGGTCCATCACCAGGACGTCGTCGAAGAAGGCGTTGATCGCGACGACCAGCGGGGCGGAGACCTCGATCAGCGCGGCGAGGTCGTCCTCGCGGCCGGTCAGGGCCTCACGGACGGCCTGCGCGCTCTCGGCGAGGCGCAGCTCGGCGGGAGCGGTGAGCGGGGAACGGTCCACCGCGTCGGCGCCGGCTTCCGCGCCGTCCGGGGGGAGGATGCGCACCACGCGCTGGAATGCGGCGGTGAGCCCGTCGAACGCCTCGGTGCCGACGTGGCGCTCCAGCGTGGCCAGGGTGCGGTCGCCGTGGGCGGGACGATCGGCCCGCACCAGGACGGCCTGGACCAGGCGGTGCTCGTGCCCGGCGTCGGTGAGCTGCTGCTCGTAGCGGCGGGTGATCAGCTCGGCGGCCTCCGTGAGCCGCTCGGCGGGCACCTCCACGCCCTGGGCGGCGAAGCGGTCAGCCGCCGCGCGAAGCGCCTCGTTCACGTGGATGCCGGCCAGCGCGGGAGTGCTCCGCAGCACGTTGAGCAGACCGATGGCGGCCCTGCGCACACCGAACGGATCGGAGCTGCCGGTCGGTGCGGCGCCGATCACGAACATGCCCGTCACCAGGTCGAACCGGTCGGCGAGCGACAGTACGGCGCCCGCGCCACCGGCGGGCAGCGCGCCGCCTGCGGAACGCGGAAGCTCCATCTCGGCGAGGGCGCGCGCGACCTCCGCGGACTCGCCGGCGCGGCGTGCGTACTCCTCGGCCATCACCCCGGCCAGGCCGGAGAACTCGACGACCATCTGGGAAGCCAGGTCGAACTTCGCCAGCGCACCGGCACGGCGCACCGTGGCGCGCGTCCTCGCCGAGTCCCGCGTTCGCGGCCAGCCCGAGGGCCAGGGCGGCGATGCGGTCGGCGCGGTCGGCGACCGTGCCGAGCCGGTCCTCGAAGGTCAGCTTGTCCAGCCGGCCGCGGAGCTCCTGGGGGGAGACCTTCAGGTCGGCGCGGAAGAAGAAGGCGGCATCCTCGTAACGGGCGCGCAGCACCGCCTCGTTGCCCGAACGCACCACGTCGTCGTCGCACGTGCCGTTGGCGAAGGTGATGAAGGCGGGCATGAGCCGCCCGCCCGCGTCCAGCACCGGCAGGTAGCGCTGGTGCCCCCGCATGACGGTGGTCAGGACGCTCGCGGGAAGGTCGAGGTAGCTCTCGTCGAAGGATCCCCGGACCGGGTGCGGGAACTCCACGATGTCGGTGATCTCGTCGATCAGTCCGGCCTCACCGGCCACATCGATGGATCCGCCGGCCTCGGCCGCCGACTCGTGGGCTCCGCGCACCACCGCGTCGCGCCGGGCCTCGCGGTCCAGCAGGATGCCGTGCATCTTGAGGAAGTGGGCGTAGCCCTCCGCGGACGCCACCTGGACGACCGGGTCCGGGGCCGTGCGGTGGACCCGGGTGGTGGTGCCCGAGGCCAGCGCGGAGACGGCGACCGGCAGCGGGGTGTTGCCGAGCAGGGCGAGCAGCCAGCGGACCGGGCGGGAGAAGGACAGCGTCGGGTCGTTCCACCGCATGTTGCGGCCGGCGCGCAGCCCGGACACGACCTCGGCCAGCAGGTCGCTGAGTACCTCGACCGCCGGGCGGCCCGGCTCTTCGCGGGTGAGCACGACATACTCGACACCGCTGACGTCGAGGACCTTCAGGTCCGCCGGGTCGACGCCCTGGCTACGGGCGAAGCCCAGCAGGGCGGGGGTGGGGACGCCGTCCTTGTAGGCGGCGGCAGCCTTGGGGCCGCGCACGGTCTTGGCGGTGTCCGGCTCGTACGGCTCCACTCCGTCGACCGTGATCACGATGCGGCGCGGTGTGGCCATGGCCGTGATCGGGCCGTGCCCCAGCCGGGTGGCGGCGAGCTTGGCCGTGACCGCCTCGCGCACCGCGTCGGTGGTGGCGCGGACATCGGCGTACGGCAGTTCCTCCATGCCGATCTCGAACAGCAGCGTCTCGGTGCTGGACACCCTGGGCAGCGCGGCCCGCACGGCGGCGGCCGGCGCGGCCGCCACTCCGAGCGGGTACTCCAGTACGGCGCGGCGCCGGCCCCACAGCTTGGCCGACTCGTGCGTGAGGCCGCGCATCAGGGAGAAGGCCTTGGCGCGCTCCGTGGTGCTGAGCGCGCCGCGGGCGTCGAGCACGTTGAAGGTGTGGCTGCACTTGAGTACGTACGTATAGGCCGGGATGGGCAGCTCGAGGTCGATCATGCGCCGGGCCTCGGAGGCGTACGCCTCGAAGAGCTTGTGGTGGGTGTCGACGTCGGCGTCGTCGAGGTGGTGGCGGCTCATCTCGTACTCGTTCTGGCCGAACACCTCGCCGTAGGTGATGCCCGGCGCGTAGACGATGTCCTTGAAGTGGGAGACGCCCTGAAGGTTCATCAGGATGCGCTCGAGGCCGTAGGTGATCTCCACCGACACCGGGGACAGGGTGACCCCGCCGACCTGCTGGAAGTAGGTGAACTGGGTGATCTCCATGCCGTCCAGCCAGACCTCCCACCCCAGCCCCCAGGCACCGAGCGCGGGCGAGGCCCAGTTGTCCTCCACGAACCGCACGTCGTGCGCGCTCAGGTCGACGCCGAGCGCCTGGAGACTGCCCAGGTACAGCTCCTGCGGATTGCCCGGGTCGGGCTTGAGGATCACCTGGAACTGGGTGTGCATCTGGAGCCGGTTCGGGTTCTCGCCGTAGCGCGAGTCGTCCGGCCGCACGCTGGGCTCGACGTAGGCGACGCTCCAGGGCTCGGGGCCGATGACCCGCAGCGCCGTGGACGGGTTGGCCGTTCCGGCCCCCACCTCCGTGTTCAACGGCTGCGTGATCATGCAGCCGTTGTCGCTCCAGTACTTCTGCAGGGTGAGTATCGCTTCCTGCATCGTCAGCGCGGTGTGGCCGTTCTTCATGGTGATCGAATCGCCTGTTTCCCGAGTCGGTGCAGCACGTTGGTTCCAGCGAACGGTACGAGAAAAGCCCCCTCGATCTGCGTTTACGCAGGTCAAGGGGGCTTTCTGAATGTGGAGCCTAGGAGATTCGAACTCCTGACATCTGCCTTGCAAAGGCAGCGCTCTACCAACTGAGCTAAGGCCCCGGATGTGGACGTGCCGGTCCCCCGCGGGCGAGTGACCGTTCCGTAGGACAGAGTACCGGGTGTACCCCCTCATCCCGCAAAATGATAGGGACTCCCGCCCCGCGACCACTCTCCGTAAGATGCTCGCGAGGTTCGCACCAGCGAAGGGGAGTAGTAAGAGTGGACGCAGTACAGCAAGAGGCGACCGCCAGAGCCAGGGAACTCCAGCGGAGTTGGTACGGGGAGCCGTTGGGCGCGCTCTTCCGCCGGCTCATAGATGACCTCGGTTTGAATCAGGCCCGCCTCGCTGCCGTCCTCGGGCTGTCGGCGCCGATGCTGTCCCAGCTGATGAGCGGCCAGCGGGCCAAGATCGGCAACCCCGCCGTGGTCCAGCGGGTCCAGGCTCTCCAGGATCTCGCCGGCCAGGTGGCCGACGGGAGCGTCAGCGCGGGAGAGGCCACCGACCGGATGGACGAGATCAAGAAGACCCAGGGAGGTTCCGTCCTCAGCAACAGCACCGGCCAGGCCGCCACCGGTTCCGGCGCACCCACCGTCAAGCGCGTCGTGCGCGAGATCCAGTCGCTGCTGCGCTCGGTCTCCGCGGCCGGCGACATCATCGACGCGGCGGACACCCTCGCCCCGACCCACCCGGAACTGGCAGAGTTCCTCCGGGTGTACGGAGCGGGCCGCACCTCCGACGCCGTCGCGCACTACGAGGCGCACCAGAACTGACACGCAACGCACGCGACAGACACAGCTGACGACGGGGGACGGGCGCAGCAATGGGTGAGATCTTCGCCGGCCGGTACGAACTGATCGACCCGATCGGGCGTGGCGGCGCAGGCGCCGTATGGCGTGCCTGGGACCACCGGCGCCGCCGTTACGTCGCAGCGAAGGTCCTCCTGCAGAGCGATGCCCACACCCTGCTGCGGTTCGTCCGCGAGCAGGCGCTGCGGATCGATCACCCGCACGTACTGGCCCCGGCCAGCTGGGCGGCGGACGACGACAAGGTCCTCTTCACCATGGACCTCGTCGCCGGTGGCTCCCTCGCCCATGTGATCGGGGACTACGGGGCCCTGCCGCCCCGGTTCGTGTGCACGCTGCTCGACCAGCTCCTGTCGGGGCTGGCGGCGGTGCATGCGGAGGGTGTCGTGCACCGCGACATCAAACCGGCCAACATCCTGATGGAGGCCACTGGAACCGGGCGGCCGCACCTGCGGCTGTCCGACTTCGGCATCGCCATGCGCAAGGGCGAGCCCCGGCTGACCGAGACCGCCTACGTGGTCGGCACGCCGGGCTATCTCGCGCCCGAACAACTCCTCGGCTCCGAGCCCGACTTCACCGCCGACCTGTTCGCCGTCGGACTGGTCGGCCTCTACCTCCTCAAGGGCGCCAAGCCCGACTCCCAGGCCCTCGTGGAGCAGTTCTTCGCCCACGGCACCCCCGATGCCCCCGAGGGCGTTCCCGCGCCGCTGTGGGACGTCCTGGCCGCCCTGCTCCAGCCGGACCCCCGGAGCAGGTTCCAGACGGCCACCGGGGCGCGCAGGGCCCTCGCCGAGGCCGTGGAACTGCTGCCGCCGCCCGGCCCGGACGGGGATCCGGGCGGGGTGGTCGAGGTATTCGACCAACTGGGCCCGGTACCCGCCGGTTTCACGCCCCAAGAGCCCCGAGGGCCCCAGGCACCCCGCCCGTCCCAGCCGGCCACCGACGGGGACGCCGACGCGCACCGAACCGAGCACCGGGCCGCCCACGAAGCCCGGTACCAAGCCCAGTACCAGGCTCCGTACGAGACCCCGCCCACGGCCCCCCACGGGGCCCCGGCCGTCTCCGTGCCCGCGCAGCCCGCCGACGCCCCCACACCCGTCACCACTCCCCTCGGGGTCTTCGGGCCCTCGGAGACGGGCAGCTTCCACCTCCCGCCGCCCGTACACGCGGCCACCCCGACGCCGCAGGCTCCTCAGACGATGCAGACGATGCCGACGGCCCCGTATCCGTACGCGCAGCCCCCGACGCAGCCGGCTCCCCCCGCCGCGCCCCGTACGACCGCGCTCGCGCCCCCGCCCGCGAAGGTCACCGCCGGGATCCTGCTCGCCGCCGTGCTGTGCTTCGCCGTCGGGATCTGGGCCCTGACCCAGATGTAGGGCCTGCTTCAGGAGCTCCGCCGCCGGGCCAGCAGGATCCAGCCGCCCAGGATGAGCAGCAGCAGCGTCCCCGCACCGAAGCCGGCACTGGCGACCACCCGCATCACCGACCGGTTGGCGGCGGCGGCATCGGCCTCCACGGCCGTGGTGCCCTCCTCGGCCGCCGTACGGTCCTCGGAGCCCACGCCGAACCCGCCGGCCGCGAGGTCCTCCGCGTAGGCCGGGGCCTTGCCCGGATCGCCGATGATCTGCGTGCGCAGGGTCAGCGGGACGGGCACCGCGTCCTGGGTGAACTCCCCCACCTTCCCGGCCATGGTGACCGCGATGTAGTACCAGCCGGCCACCCGGACCGCGCCGACCTTCCGGTCGGAGGCGAAGCGGTTCTCGTAGGCCACCGGCGGTGTCCGCGCCAGGGTGAGCCCGGCCTGCTTCCCGTCGTACGAGACGTCCTCACCGTCGATCAGGGACCGGTACGGGCTGTACAGCGAGACGGTGAGCCCGGACGGGGCGTACCCGGAGTCCTTCGTCAGCTTGCCGGCGGAGAGTTCGGCGGCGAGCCCGAGCTGCTGCCCCCAGTCGAGCGGCACCCGGTAGTAGCGGGTCTGGCCGGGCCGCAGCTCGTCGCTCCAGACCCCCGTGCGCAGCGCCCGCGCGTCGTTGAAGCCGGTCCCGCCGGCGCGCTGCGCCGGATCGCTGCCCGGCAGGGTCGGGGAGGCCGAGGGCCAGACGCTGGGGGCCGCGGTGGGCGCGTTGCTGCCGCCGAGCTTCGGCTCGCGCTGGACCCGCAGCTCCAGGGGCCACTCCGCCCGGTCCCCGTCCTTGGCCGTCTCGCGCGTGACCTTGACGTAGTAGGTGCCGCCCCCCTGGCAGTCGGCGTCCTCCTGCATCATCCGGCCCCCCACCGCGCTGATGGGCACGGGGTCGTAGCCGAAGGACGCGCGCCCCGGACCGCTCTGGCAGGAGCGGTTCTCGATGCTGAGGACGTCCACCTCCAGGCCGTCGCTGTAGCTCACCTTGGCGCTGCCCGGGGGCTGGAGCACGGCGGAGACGTACACGCTCGAACGGTCGTCGAGGTTGAGCCGGTAGTACCGCTCCCCCGGCGCCATCGAGTCCTTGTAGACCGACCCGGCCTTCAACTCCGGTGCTCCGGCCGTGGAGGGCTTCCCCGCCACCGCCTGCGCCCCGTCCGCGCCCCGGTAGGCGGGCACCGGCTGCGGGGTCCCCGCCGCGACCGCGGCCCCCGGCAGCGCCGCGACCAGCCCGAGGACGGCCACGGCCACCGCAGCGGTCGTCCGTACCCGACGTACCCCACCCATCACACGCACCCACCCCGAGTTTGCCAACGCAAGCAAGTTCTTTGCATACCGCAATATTTCGTCACAGAGCAGCACAAAGCCCCGACCGCAGCGGCAGTCGGGGCTCTGGGATCAACCTCGGGTCTCACACACCGGAACCAGAAGGCACGGAGTCGGTTGCCTCCGTCCACAGGTCCTGCTCCGCACGGTCCGCCTGGATCTGGCGGTACACGAGGAGCCCGCCGATGGCGGCCAGTGCGACCAGGAGCAGCTTCTTCACCGCGCGACCTCGTCTTTCGTTGACGTAGGGGACTTCTGGCGCCCAACAATACACACCGACCGATACCGATCGGTGACCTACCAGCACACCAACTGGCCCAACGACAAAGACCCCCAGGCCATGGGCCTGAGGGTCTTCGACACTGTGGGGCTAACAGGATTTGAACCTGTGGCCTCATCCTTATCAGGGATGCGCTCTAACCAACTGAGCTATAGCCCCATCCGCGCTGCGCGCTGACTTCTGAAGGTTAGCGCACAGACCCGGTGACTCCAAAATCGATAGCGGCGGCCCGTCTGCGCAGGTCATCCGCCCCGTCCTCGGAGGCCTACTCGTCCTCGGCGAGCGTCAGCTCCACACCGCCGACGAAGCCCGCCGACAGGTTGTAGATGAACGCGCCCAGAGTCGCCAGCGCCGTCATGAGCACCACGTCGATGACCGCGATCACCGACGTGAAGATCAGAACGCGCGGCAGCGACAGGAAGCTCTGGAGGTCGAAGCCGTTGCTCTCGTTCGAGCCGGTCGCCTCGCTGATCGTGCCGCCGACGCTGGAGAAGATGCCCATGGCGTCCATGACCATCCACAGCACCACCGACGCCACGATCGTGCAGACGCCCAGCGCGATCGACAGCAGGAAGCTGACCTTCATCACCGACCAGGGGTCGGCCTTGGCCACCCGGAGCCGCGCCTTGCGCGTCCTGGGCGCCATACGGGCCCCCGTGCGCGGCTTGCGCTGCGCACCGGTGTCACCCGCCCCCCGCGGCGCCCCGGGGCCCTGGGGCGCCGAGTACGCCTGCGGCGGCTGGTACGGCTGCTGAGGGCCGGCCCCTGCCCCCGCCTGAGTCTGAGGCGACTGAGGCGGCTGCGGTCCTCGGGTGTCCGTCACGGTTCCCCCCTGGGAGTCCGCGGCGGAGCCACGGGCACCGTTCGCTCCAGTGTTGGCCGGTCCGGCGCCCGTGGCTCCGCTCACGCTCACTCCTCGTGCTCCCCAGCCGAGGGCTCCGTGCCCTCGGCGGCCTCCGCGGCCTGTCCTTCGACAGCCGCGTCGGTCCCGATCTCGTTCTCGCTGTCGTCGGCCTCGTCAGTTTCCTGACCGGCCTCCGCGTTGCGGGCGATGCCGACGACGGCATCGCGCTTACCCAGGTTGATCAGCTGGACGCCCATGGTGTCACGGCCGGTCTCCCGTACTTCGTTGACGCGCGTACGAATCACACCACCGCTGAGCGTGATGGCGAGGATTTCGTCCGTTTCATCCACCACGAGCGCCCCGACGAGCGAGCCGCGGTCCTCCACGATCTTCGCGGCCTTGATGCCCAGGCCACCACGGCCCTGGACGCGGTACTCCTCCACCGGCGTCCGCTTGGCGTAGCCGCCGTCGGTCGCGGTGAACACGAAGGTACCCGGCCGGACCACGCTCATGGAGAGCAGCTCGTCCCCTCCTCGGAAACTCATGCCCTTCACGCCCGAGGTGGCGCGGCCCATCGGGCGCAGCGCGTCGTCGGTCGCCGTGAAGCGGATCGACTGCGCCTTCTTGCTGATGAGCAGCAGGTCGTCCTCGGAGGACACCAGCTCGGCACCGATCAGCTCGTCGTCGCTGCCGTCCTCGGTCTCCCGGAGGTTGATCGCGATGACGCCACCCGAACGGGGCGAGTCGTAGTCCTTGAGCGCCGTCTTCTTCACCAGGCCGCCCTTGGTGGCCAGGATCAGGTACGGGGCGATCTCGTAGTCGCGGATCGCGAGGATCTGGGCGATCTTCTCGTCCGGCTGGAAGGCCAGCAGGTTCGCCACGTGCTGCCCGCGGGCGTCACGGCCGGCGTCCGGGAGCTCGTACGCCTTCGAGCGGTAGACCCGCCCCTTGTTCGTGAAGAACAGCAGCCAGTGGTGCGTGGTGGACACGAAGAAGTGGTCGACGAGGTCGTCCTGCTTCAGCTTCGTGCCGCGCACGCCCTTGCCGCCGCGCTTCTGCGAGCGGTAGTCCTCGGTCTTGGTGCGCTTGACGTACCCGCCGTGGGTGATCGTGACGACGATGTCCTCTTCGGCGATCAGGTCCTCCATGGACATGTCGCCGTCGAAGGGCACCAGCTTGGAACGCCGGTCGTCGCCGAACTTCTCGACGATGGCCGCCAGTTCCTCGCTGACGATCTGACGCTGACGCTCCTCGGAGGCCAGGATCGCGTTGTACTCGTTGATCTTCGCCTGGAGCTCGTCGTGCTCGGCGACGATCTTCTGCCGCTCCAGGGCCGCGAGGCGGCGGAGCTGCATCTCCAGGATCGCGTTCGCCTGGATCTCGTCGATCGACAGCAGGCCCATCAGGCCCTCGCGGGCGATCTCGACCGTGTTGCTGCGCCGGATCAGCGCGATGACCTCGTCGATCGCGTCCAGCGCCTTGAGCAGACCGCGCAGGATGTGGGCGCGCTCCTCCGCCTTGCGCAGGCGGAACTTCGTGCGCCGGACGATGACCTCGATCTGGTGCGTCACCCAGTGGCGGATGAAGGCGTCGATCGACAGCGTGCGCGGCACGCCGTCCACCAGCGCCAGCATGTTCGCGCCGAAGTTCGTCTGCAGGTCGGTGTGCTTGTAGAGGTTGTTCAGCACGACCTTGGCGACGGCGTCGCGCTTGAGGACGATCACCAGGCGCTGGCCGGTCCGGGACGAGGTCTCGTCGCGGACGTCGGCGATGCCGCCGACCTTGCCGTCCTTGACCAGGTCGGCGATCTTCTGCGCCAGGTTGTCGGGGTTGGTCTGGTACGGAAGCTCCGTGACCACCAGGCACTGGCGGTTCTGGATCTCCTCGACCTCGACCACCGCGCGCATCGTGATGGAGCCGCGACCGGTCCGGTACGCCTCCTCGATGCCCTTGCGGCCCACGACCAGGGCGCCGGACGGGAAGTCCGGGCCCTTGATCCGCTCGATGAGCGCGTCCTGGAGCTCCTCGTGCGAGGCCTCCGGGTGCTCCAGCGCCCACTGGGCGCCGGCCGCGACCTCGCGCAGGTTGTGCGGCGGGATGTTGGTGGCCATGCCGACCGCGATGCCCGCGGAGCCGTTGATCAGCAGGTTCGGGAACCGCGCCGGCAGGACGGTGGGCTCCTGGTTGCGGCCGTCGTAGTTGTCCTTGAAGTCGACGGTCTCCTCGTCGATGTCGCGGAGCATCTCCATGGCCAGCGGCATGAGCTTGCACTCGGTGTAGCGCATCGCGGCCGCCGGGTCGTTGCCCGGGGAGCCGAAGTTGCCGTTGGAGTCCACGAGCGGCATGCGCAGCGACCACGGCTGGGCCAGGCGGACCAGGGCGTCGTAGATCGAGGAGTCACCGTGCGGGTGGTACGTGCCCATGACGTCACCGACGACGCGGGCGCACTTGTAGAAGCCCTTCTCGGGCCGGTAGCCGCCGTCGTACATCGCGTACAGCACACGACGGTGGACCGGCTTGAGGCCGTCCCGTACGTCGGGCAGCGCGCGGGAGACGATGACGGACATCGCGTAGTCGAGGTAGGAGCGCTGCATCTCCGTCTCGAGCCCGACGGGCTCGATGCGTACGACGGGCTGCTCCTCGGCGGATTCAGCGGCGGTGGGCGTGGTTTCGTCGGCCATTGCTGGTCAAAGATCCTTTCAGGCGGTCAGCTGAGCCGACTCAGATGTCGAGGAAGCGAACGTCCTTGGCGTTGCGCTGGATGAACGAGCGCCGGGCTTCGACGTCCTCGCCCATCAGCACCGAGAACAGGTCGTCGGCCTGCGCGGCGTCGTCCAGGGTCACCTGGCCGAGCACGCGGTGGTCGATGTCCATGGTGGTGATGCGCAGTTCCTCGGCGTTCATCTCGCCCAGACCCTTGAAGCGCTGGATCGAGTCTTCCTTGATCCGCTTGCCGTTCTGCTTGCCGAGCTCGACCAGGGCGTCGCGCTCGCGGTCCGAGTACGCGTACTCGAAGTCGTCGCGGCCCCACTTGATCTTGTACAGCGGCGGACGCGACAGGTACACGTGACCGGCCTCGACCAGCGGCCGCATGAAGCGGAACAGGAAGGTCAGCAGCAGGGTGTTGATGTGCTGGCCGTCGACGTCGGCGTCCGCCATCAAGATGATCTTGTGGTAGCGGAGCTTCTCGATGTCGAAGTCCTCGTGCACACCCGTGCCGAAGGCACTGATCAGCGCCTGGACCTCGGTGTTCTGGAGGATCTTGTCGATGCGGGCCTTCTCGACGTTCAGGATCTTGCCTCGGATCGGCAGGATGGCCTGGTACATCGGGTTCCGGCCGGACTTGGCGGAGCCGCCGGCCGAGTCGCCCTCGACGATGAAGATCTCGCACTTGGTCGGGTCGTTGGACTGGCAGTCCGACAGCTTGCCCGGCAGCGAGGCCGACTCCAGCAGACCCTTGCGACGGGTGAGGTCACGGGCCTTGCGGGCCGCGACGCGCGCCGTGGCCGCCTGGATCGACTTGCGGATGATGTCCGCGGCCTCGTTCGGGTTGCGGTCGAACCAGTCGTTGAGGTGCTCGTGCACGACCTTCTGCACGAAGGTCTTCGCCTCCGTGTTGCCCAGCTTGGTCTTCGTCTGGCCCTCGAACTGCGGCTCGCCCAGCTTCACCGAGATGATCGCCGTCAGACCCTCGCGGATGTCCTCGCCGGCGAGGTTGTCGTCCTTCTCGCGGAGGAACTTCTTCTCCCGCGCGTAGCGGTTGACCAGGCCGGTCATCGCCGCGCGGAAGCCCTCTTCGTGGGTACCGCCCTCGTGCGTGTGGATCGTGTTCGCGAAGGAGTAGACCCCCTCGGTGTACTGCGAGTTCCACTGCATCGCGATCTCGACCGAGAGCATGCGCTCCTTGTCCTCGGCCTCGACGTCGATGACGGTCGGGTGGATCAGCTCGCCCTTGCGCGCGTTCAGGTACTTCACGAAGTCGACGATGCCGCCCTCGTAGTGGTACTTGACCGTGCGCGCCTGCTGGTCGTCGGTCTCCTCGGCGGTGTCCGCGCCCATCGTGGCCTTCGCCGACTCGCGCTCGTCCGTCAGCGAGAGGGTCAGGCCCTTGTTGAGGAAGGCCATCTCCTGGAAGCGGCGCGAGAGCGTCTCGAAGGAGTACTCGGTGGTCTCGAAGATGTCGCCGTCGGCCCAGAACGTGACCGTGGTGCCCGTCTCGGAGGTCTCCTCGTTCTTGGCGAGGGCCGCCGTCGGGACACCGAGCTTGTAGTCCTGGGTCCAGCGGTAACCGTCGGTCTTGACCTCGACCGCGACCTTGGTCGACAGGGCGTTCACGACGGAGACGCCGACGCCGTGCAGGCCGCCGGAGACGGCGTAGCCGCCGCCGCCGAACTTGCCGCCCGCGTGCAGGACCGTCAGCACGACCTCGACGGCCGGCTTCCCCTCGGACGGCACGATGCCGACCGGGATGCCGCGACCGTTGTCGACCACGCGCACGCCGCCGTCGGCGAGGATCGTCACGTCGATGGTGTCCGCGTGCCCTGCCAGGGCCTCGTCGACGGAGTTGTCGACCACTTCGTAGACGAGGTGGTGGAGCCCGCGCTCACCGGTCGAGCCGATGTACATGCCGGGCCGCTTGCGGACCGCGTCCAAGCCCTCGAGGACCTGGATGGCACTGGCGTCGTACGAGGACGTGACCTCGCCGTTCTGGCCGACTGTGGACTGGTTGTCGTTGGGGTTGCCGGAATCGGCCACGAAGCGCCCTTTCTGGCACAGCACAGGCCGTACTCCGGGCCGGCATGCATGCAAGCGGGAGCGGCTGCGTCGATCTGCGTTGTCAGCGGTGGTCAGCTTTACTCGACTGGATCCCGCGCGTGCGCGGGATTCTCGTTCAGTCTACCGGTATCACCCCCATGAATGGGCGTTTGCCGGTACCTGAGTCCGCATGTGCCGCCCGGAAACTCCTCTCTCCGACTCCCCATATCCGGGGAGGGGCTCAAAGAGGCTCACACGGGCATTGAGCGCTTCGGGCTGTCAACCTCTCGCTACCGTGAGGGACACCACCCGCACAGCCGTACGTACGGTCGTCCACCGGACCCCTACTCACCCGTACGGGTGCGCGCGGAAGGCGGCCGTACGGGCGTACGCGCATCGGGGCCCGGAACCGGGCGCGGGCCGGGGCACGACCGGGACACGCACGGTCGAGCGAGCCGGTTCGACCGCCCGCGCTCGGGCGGGGCGGCAGGGTCCTGCGGAGCGGATCCCGCGCAGTCGGGCCTCGCCGAGTCGGGCCCCGCGGGGGCAGGCCTCGCGGCGCGAGGCCCACGGGCTCACCCGTAGGTGTCTCCCGGGCCCGTGCTCCCCGGGGCCCGCCAGGGGCCGTACCGCTTCGGCCCGCCACCGGGGCCGTGCACCTTGATCAGCCGGACGGTGCCCTGCCCCAGGTCCGCGTTGAGCCGGGCCACCAGCTGCGGGGCCAGCAGCTTCAGCTGCGCCGCCCACGCCGAGGAGTCGCAGCGGACCACCAGCTCGCGGTCCTCGTACCGGTCGGGCACGCAGTGCGTGGCGATGTCGTGGCCGACGATCTCCGGCCAGCGCTCCATCACGCCCGCCACCGCCATCGGCATCTCCCAGCCGCGCTCCGTGCGCAGCCGGTCCAGCGCCGCCATCAGCGGCATCGGGTCCCGGCCGTCCGCCCGGGCGCCCGAGCGCAGGCCCGGCTGGTACCGGCCCTTCTTGTTCTGCGCCGCGTTGCCCCGGGCCCGAGCCTGCTCGCGCGCCGCCGCCAGGGCCTGGCGCGCCAGGTCCACGCCCGAAGGCTCGGCCGCCTTGCGCTGCGGCTCCTGCGGCGGTTCCTGCTCCTTGCCGCTCACAGCCGGGTCACCTCCCCGCCGGACACCGTGAACCGGGTCCCGACCAGCACCCCGGGCACGTCGTCGTCGACCGCCGCCGTCACCAGCACCTGCTCGCCGGGCGCCACCAGCTCCGCCAGCCGCTCCCGGCGCCGCGCGTCCAGCTCCGCGAACACGTCGTCGAGGATCAGCACCGGCTCACTGCCTTCCGAGCGCAGCAGCTCGTAGGAGGCCAGCCGCAGGGCCAGCGCGTACGACCAGGACTCGCCGTGGCTCGCGTACCCCTTGGCGGGGAGCTCCCCGAGGCGCAGCACCACGTCGTCGCGGTGCGGGCCGACCAGGGTCACCCCGCGCTCGATCTCCCCCTTGCGCACCTCCGCCAGCGCGCCGAGGAGGACCTCGTACAGCGCCTCGCGGGTGCGGGCCTCGCCGCTGTCCACCTGCTCGCCCGCGGAGGACTTGTAGGCCGCGCCGAGCGGTCCGCCGCCCGGCGCCAGCTGCTCGTAGGCCTTGTCGGCCAGCGGCAGCAGGGTCGCGATCAGGTCGAGCCGGTGGGCCAGCAGCTCCGCGCCCGTGCGCGCCAGGTGCTGGTCCCACACGTCGAGGGTGGACAGGTCCATGGACCGTCCGCCGTGCCGGCGGGCCATCGCCGCCGACTTCAGCAGGGTGTTGCGCTGCTTGAGCACCCGCTCGTAGTCCGAGCGGACGGCCGCCATGCGCGGCGAGCGGGCCGTGACGAGCTCGTCGAGGAAGCGGCGCCGCTCCCCGGGGTCGCCCTTGACCAGGGCCAGGTCCTCGGGGGCGAACAGCACCGTGCGCACGATGCCCAGTACGTCCCGCGGCCTGACCTGCGAGGACCTGTTGATCCGGGCCCGGTTGGCGCGGCCCGGGTTCAGCTCCAGCTCCACGAGCTGCTGCCGCTCGCCCTGGGTGACGGCGGCCCGGATGACGGCGCGCTCGGCGCCCATCCGCACGAGCGGGGCGTCCGCGGAGACGCGGTGGCTGCCGAGGGTCGCGAGGTAGCCGATCGCCTCGACGAGATTGGTCTTGCCCTGCCCGTTGGGGCCGACGAAAGCGGTGACGCCCGGGTCGAGGGGAACCTCGGCCCGGGCGTACGAGCGGAAGTCGGCCAACGAGAGATGCGAAACGTGCATGTGGCGCCGACCTCCCCCGGCTTCCTGCTGCTCTGCCGTGCTCCGCTCCACAGGCTGTGCACATGTGGACGTGCTGCCTGTGGAGCGGTTGTGGATTACTTCTTCTCGACCGCGTGGCCGCCGAACTGGTTGCGCAGCGCGGCGATCATCTTCATCTGCGGGGAGTCGTCCTGGCGGGACGCGAAGCGTGCGAAGAGCGAGGCCGTGATCGCGGGCAGCGGCACGGCGTTGTCGATCGCGGCCTCGACCGTCCAGCGGCCCTCACCGGAGTCCTGCGCGAAGCCGCGCAGCTGCTGCAGGTGCTCGTCCTCGTCCAGCGCGTTCACGGCCAGGTCCAGCAGCCAGGAACGGATGACCGTGCCCTCCTGCCAGGACCGGAACACCTCGCGGACGTCCGTGACCGAGTCGACCTTCTCCAGGAGCTCCCAGCCCTCGGCGTAGGCCTGCATCATGGCGTACTCGATGCCGTTGTGGACCATCTTCGCGAAGTGGCCGGCGCCGATCTTGCCGGCGTGCACGGCGCCGAACTCACCCTCGGGCTTGAGGGCGTCGAAGATCGGCTGGACGGCCGCGACGTGCTCCTTGTCGCCGCCGTACATCAGCGCGTAGCCGTTCTCCAGGCCCCAGACGCCGCCCGAGACACCGCAGTCCACGAAGCCGATGCCCTTGGCGGCCAGCTCGGCGCCGTGCTTCTCGTCGTCGGTCCAGCGCGAGTTGCCGCCGTCGACGACGATGTCGCCGGGCGAGAGCAGGCCCGCGAGCTCGTCCACGGTGGACTGGGTCGCAGCGCCGGCCGGGACCATGACCCACACCACGCGGGGGGCCTGCAGGCTGTCCACAAGTTCCGACAGGCTGTGGACATCGGCGAGGTCCGGGTTGCGGTCGTATCCGATGACGGTGTGGCCGGCGCGGCGGATGCGCTCGCGCATGTTGCCGCCCATCTTGCCGAGACCGACGAGACCAAGCTCCATCAGGTGGTTCCTTAAGCGTTGTGGCCGTCTGTGCCGGGGTGCTCCCCTGCCCGGGGACATCCCCCCGTGCCGAGCCTACGCCGGGCCGTGCCGCCCGGCGCCACGGGCACTCGGGGTGTCGGCGCCGAGGCGCGCGGCGGGCCGCGCACGAGGCTCCGTACGGGGTTCCTGCGAGGCCGCTACGGGCCCCCACGAGCCGGCTGCAGGGCCGCTACGGGGCTTCGCGGGCGGGAGGCGGAACGCCCTCGGGCCCGGTCCGCGGGAAGCGGGGCCGGGCCCGAGGGGCTGCCGCGTCGTTTCCGGTTCAGCCGGAGAGGCGGACCGGCATGATCAGGTACTTGTACGCCTCGTCGGCCTCGGCGTCGACCGCCGGGCGGCCGCTGAGCAGCGCCGGCTTGGTGGACGTGGTGAAGCTCAGCTGCGCGGCCGGCGAGTCGATCGCGCTCAGGCCGTCCAGCAGGAAGGTCGGGTTGAAGGCGATCGAGATGTCGTCGCCCTCCAGCTTCGCGTCGACGCGCTCCACAGCCTGTGCGTCGTCGGAGGAACCGGCCTCCAGGATCAGCACGCCCTGCTCGAAGCTGAGGCGGACCGGGGTGTTGCGCTCGGCGACGAGGGCCACGCGCTTGACGGCCTCGACGAACGGGGCGGTCTCGATCACGGCGACGGAGTTGAACTCCGTCGGGAAGAGCGTGCGGTACTTCGGCAGGTCGCCCTCGAGGAGGCGGGTGGTGGTGCGCCGGCCGGCGCCCTCGAAGCCGATGAGGCCCTCGCCCTGGCCGGAGCCCGACAGCGCGATGGTGACCGTGTCGCCGCTGGTGAGCGACTTGGCGGTGTCCAGGAGGGTCTTGGCGGGCACCAGGGCCACGGCCGAGGCCTCGGGGTCCTCGGGCTTCCACAGGAACTCGCGGACCGCGAAGCGGTAGCGGTCGGTGGAGGCCAGGGTGACCTTGTCGCCCTCGATCTCGATGCGGACACCGGTCAGCACGGGCAGCGTGTCGTCGCGGCCCGCGGCGATGGCGACCTGGGCGGCGGCGGAGGCGAAGACCTCGCCGGGCACGGTGCCGGTCGCGGTGGGCATCGTCGGCAGTGCCGGGTACTCCTCCACAGGCAGGGTGTGGAGTGTGAATCGCGAGGAGCCGCAGACCACGGTCGCCCGTACACCGTCTGTGGAAATCTCCACCGGGCGGTTGGGCAGGGCCCGGCAGATGTCGGCGAGCAGCCGGCCGGAGACCAGGACGGTGCCGTCCTCCTCGACGTCCGCCTCGACGGAGACGCGGGCCGAGACCTCGTAGTCGAAGCCGGAGAGGGACAGCTTGCCCTCCTCGGCCTTCAGCAGCAGGCCCGCGAGAACGGGCACCGGCGGCCGGGCCGGGAGGCTACGGGCAGCCCAGGCCACCGCCTCCGCGAGTACGTCGCGCTCCACCCGGATCTTCACCGGAAACCGCCTCCTGCTGTTGCTCGCTCGTCTGCCGGCCTTCGTCGTCGGCTCGTCGATGCCTCGACCGATGCCGGGGACCAGTCTGACGTACGGCGCCGACAGTCGTCGCTGCCGGCGGTCAAGTCGGGAGCGAGGTGTCGGGGAGGGCGATCCACCGAGTTGTGCACAGGACCTGCTTGAAAACCGAAACCGGGCTAACTCTCTATGGGGGTAGTAGTAGGGCCTGTGGAAACGGTGGATAACAGTGTTTCTGCTGGTCAGCCCCGGTTTTTTATGCACACACCCTGTGGGCGGTACCGGTGGACAACCACGTGTCTCTGTGGAGAACAAAAAGTTCTGCACAGGCCGTCCCCAGATGACCCCGACTACTCCACAGGTGCGTCCCCAGGTTTTCCCGAGTACTCCACAACCCAAACGTCGACTTCGGTGTGACCGCTTTCACTCGGGGCGGTGACAGGGGCCTCCTCGTTGCCGAACAGTGGACAACGGTGTGGGGAAGTCGTCTGATCCTGTGCACAGGACCCCGGAAGCTGTGGACCGCCGGTGGACAACGCGGTGGACAGACCTGTGGACGAATATTTCGTCCACAGCCTGTGGATAGTCGTTGCGCACAATTCCACAGGGGTCTGACCAGCCCTGATGGTCCCTCACGCCTGGGCCCTGTGGACAGTCTTGTGGGTTGTGGATCCCGTCCCCAGGGTGTGGACGGAAGAAAGTCGCCCAATCTGTGGATGACTTGCCTCCAAGGGGGCGTATTCGAACACCCCAGGGGCGCACGCACGAAGAAGGGCGCCCCCGAAGTGACCCGGGAGCGCCCTCTAAAAGCGTTTTGAAGGGCTCGGCGGCGCCCGTACGGCACGTCCACAGAGCCGGCGTCAGCCGTTCTTGATGCGGTTGGTGAGCTCGGTCACCTGGTTGTAGATGGAGCGGCGTTCCGCCATCAGGGCGCGGATCTTGCGGTCCGCGTGCATGACGGTGGTGTGGTCGCGGCCGCCGAACTGCGCCCCGATCTTGGGCAGCGAGAGGTCCGTGAGCTCCCGGCACAGGTACATGGAGATCTGCCGGGCGGTGACCAGCACGCGGCTGCGCGAGGAGCCGCACAGGTCGTCCACGGTCAGCCCGAAGTAGTCGGCGGTGGCCGCCATGATGTCGGTGGCGGTGATCTCGGGCGAGCTGTCCTCGCCGCCGGGGATCAGGTTCTTCAGGACGTCCTCGGTCAGGCCCAGGTCGACCGGCTGCCGGTTCAGGCTCGCGAAGGCCGTGACCCGGATCAGCGCCCCCTCCAGCTCGCGGATGTTGCGCGAGATGCGGGAGGCGATGAACTCCAGTACCTCCGGCGGGGCGTTGAGCTGCTCCTGGACGGCCTTCTTGCGCAGGATCGCGATGCGGGTCTCCAGCTCGGGCGGCTGGACGTCGGTGATCAGGCCCCACTCGAAGCGGTTGCGGAGCCGGTCCTCCAGGGTGGCGAGCTGCTTGGGCGGCCGGTCGGAGGAGAGCACGATCTGCTTGTTGGCGTTGTGGAGCGTATTGAAGGTGTGGAAGAACTCCTCCTGCGTCGACTCCTTGCTCGCGAGGAACTGGATGTCGTCGACCAGCAGGATGTCCATCTCGCGGTAGCGCTTGCGGAACGCGTCGCCCTTGCCGTCGCGGATCGAGTTGATGAACTCGTTGGTGAACTCCTCGGAGCTCACGTACCGCACCCGGGTGCCGGGGTAGAGGCTCCGCGCGTAGTGCCCGATGGCGTGCAGCAGGTGCGTCTTGCCGAGGCCGGACTCTCCATAGATGAAGAGGGGGTTGTACGCCTTCGCGGGCGCCTCGGCGACGGCCACCGCGGCGGCGTGCGCGAAGCGGTTGGAGGCGCCGATGACGAAGGTGTCGAAGAGGTACTTGGGGTTCAGCCGGGCGGTCGGCTCCAGCGGTCCCGAGGTGGAACCGCCGGACGGCGCCGAGGGCGCGGGCCGGCTGGGCGCCGGGCGCGGGGCGGACTGCTCGTACTGCTGCTGCTCGTACTGACGGGAGGAGCGCTGCTGCTGACCCTCGTAACTCTGCTGCTCGTACTTCTGCTGTTCGTAGGAGCCCTGGTCGTAGGAGGAGGGCTCGGACTGCTGCATGTAACCCGGCTGCGGGGAGGCGTACGGGTCGCGCTCGGGGAAACCGCCGAGGCGGGGCTGCTGCCAGCCGTAGTCGTCCTGCTGGCCGCCGCGGGGCCAGGCGCCGGGCTCGGAGCGCTGCTGCTGGTAGTCCGGGTAGGCGGGGCGGGCGCTGGGGAGCTGGTCGTCGGCGGGGCCGGTGTGGCCACCCGGGCCCGTGTGGCCCATAGGACCGGTGTGCCCGCCGGGGCGCTGGCCGCCGTACGGTTCGTAGCCGCCGTCGCGGGAGGAAGACGGGGACGGGGCCGGGGGCGAGGGCTCGCCGGCGGAGTCGTCGACCGTGATGGCGATCCGGATGGGGCGGCCGCACTCACGGCTGAGGGCGTCGCTGATGAGCGGGGCGAGCCGCCCCTCGAGCACGCGCTTGCCGTACTCGTTGGGGACGGCGAGCAGCGCGGTGTCCGCCACCAGGGCCAGGGGCTGACAGCGCTCGACCCACTGCTTGTCCTTGGGCTCGATGCTGTTCTGTCCCTCCCCGAGGAGCTTTTCGAGCACCCTTGGCCACACTGCGGCAAGATCGGCAGGTACGTCAGCCACAGAGCACGCTCTCTCAGAGGGGGTCCCACGAATGTGTGGTTCTTTGGGACGGTCGGGACAAAAAATCCGGGGTCAGGCAACGGTAGTCAGGCCAGCGGGTACGGTTCAAGTCGTTGTCCACAGCCTGTGCACAGTGTGGGGCACCGCCGGCTCGGTTTGACCGGATGGCGTAGCCGCGCGTACCGTAACGAGGTCGAGTTGTCGATGGCTGCTGCCGCCTGCCTACCGATGGGCGAAGATCACTGATCGTGATCGTTTTGCGGTGCCACTCGGGCGAACACGCGAGTTTTCTCCTCGTGGGCGCACGGTGACAGCCAGGCGATGTCCCGCCTAAACGATTTATTCTCTGGAGCCCCCGAGTGAGCAAGCGCACCTTCCAGCCGAACAACCGCCGTCGTGCCAAGACCCACGGCTTCCGTCTCCGGATGCGTACCCGTGCCGGCCGCGCCATCCTCGCGAACCGTCGTGGCAAGGGCCGCGCCGAACTCTCCGCGTAACTGACGGGCGGATCGTGACGTCGTGCTGTCTCCCGAAAATCGGCTGAGGCGGCGCGAGGACTTCGCGAGCGCGGTACGTCGAGGTCGCCGGGCTGGTCGCCCGCTCCTCGTCGTCCACCTACGTACAAGCGGTGCAACGGACCCGCACGAGTCGGGGGAGATCGATCCCTCGGCGCGTGCGGGTTTCGTCGTCAGCAAGGCTGTCGGCATCGCTGTCGTACGCAACCGGGTCAAGCGCCGTTTGCGCCATCTCGTCCGCGAGCGGCTGTCCCAGCTGCCCGAAGGTAGCCTGATGGTGGTACGGGCTCTGCCCGGAGCGGGTGATGCCGGTCTCGACGAGCTGGCCCGGGACCTCGATGCCGCACTGCTGCGGCTCTTGGGAGGCGTGGCTCGATGAAGTACCCGCTGCTCGCATTGATCAAGCTGTACCAGTGGACGATCAGTCCGCTGCTCGGGCCGGTGTGCCGCTACTACCCCTCGTGTTCGCACTACGGGTACACGGCCATCGACCGGCATGGTGCGGTGAAGGGGACGGCTCTGACCGCCTGGCGGATCCTGCGGTGCAATCCGTGGTCCCCGGGTGGTGTGGACCACGTCCCACCCCGGAAACGCCCGCGTTGGCACGAGCAGCTGCGCAGTGCGTTGCGTAGATCTCGCAATGCTCAAGGAGCCTGATTAGTGGACACGATTGCCAGTCTGTTCAGCTTTATTACCACGCCTGTCTCGTGGATCATCGTCCAGTTCCACAAGGTGTACGGCGCCATGTTCGGCGCCGACAGTGGCTGGGCCTGGGGCCTGTCCATCGTCTCCCTGGTGATCTTGATCCGCATCTGCCTGATCCCGCTCTTCGTGAAGCAGATCAAGGCGACGCGCGGCATGCAGGCGATCCAGCCGAAGATGAAGGCGATCCAGGAGCGCTACAAGAACGACAAGCAGCGCCAGTCCGAAGAGATGATGAAGCTGTACAAGGAAACGGGTACCAACCCGCTCTCCTCGTGCCTTCCCATCCTGGCGCAGTCCCCGTTCTTCTTCGCGCTCTACCACGTGCTTGCCTCCATCGCCAACGGCACGCCGATCGGCAAGATCGACGGCCCGCTGCTGGAGAGCGCTCGTAACGCGCACATCTTCGGAGCCCCGCTCGCGTCCAAGTTCACGGACGGCGCGGACAAGGTCGCCGCTCTGGGCGCCGACATCACCGACGTGCGGATCGTCACGGCGGTCATGATCGTGATGATGTCGCTGTCGCAGTTCTACACGCAGCGCCAGCTGATGCAGAAGAACGTCGACCTCTCGGTCAAGACGCCGTTCATGCAGCAGCAGAAGATGCTGATGTACGTCTTCCCCCTGATCTTCGCGGTCATGGGCATCAACTTCCCCGTCGGCGTCCTCGTCTACTGGCTGACCACGAACCTGTGGACCATGGGCCAGCAGATGTTCGTGATCAGCCGGAACCCCACCCCGGGCAGCATGGCCCAGGACCAGTACCTGACGCGCCTGCTGAAGCAGGTGGCTGCGCATGGTGAGCTCAAGGGCCGGGGCAAGAAGAAGATCGTCGCGGCGATCGTGGCCAAGGGCCCGGACCGCAACGACAACGAGCGCAAGTTCATCTCCGGTCTGTCCAAGCAGGGCTTGGCCGCGCAGGCGGACGGCTCCGTGACGAAGAGCGTCGAGGCGACCGTCGATGCCGACGCGGCCGGCAGTGGTGGTGCCCAGAAGCGCCAGCAGCCCAAGCGGCAGTCGAAGTCTCAGCGTCAGACGCCCCCCAGCAAGCCCTCTCCCAAGAAGTAAGAAGGAGTCCCTCCCGTGACGGAAGGCACCACCACCGCCGCCGCTGAGAGTGGCGACACCCTGACCCGCCTCGAGCAGGAGGGTGAGATCGCGGCCGACTACCTTGAGGGTCTGCTGGACATCGCCGACCTGGACGGCGACATCGACATGGACGTCGAGGCGGACCGCGCCTCTGTCTCCATCGTCAGCGAATCCGCGCGCGACCTGCAGAAGCTCGTGGGCCGTGACGGCGAGGTGCTGGAGGCTCTGCAGGAGCTGACCCGTCTCGCCGTGCACCGCGAGACCGGGGACCGCAGCCGGCTGATGCTGGACATCGGCGGCTTCCGGGCGAAGAAGCGCGAGGAGCTGACGGCTCTCGGCGCCAAGGCGGCGGAGGACGTGAAGTCGTCCGGTGAGCCCCTGAAGCTGGATCCGATGACCCCCTTCGAGCGGAAGGTCGTCCACGACGCCGTGGCGGCCGCCGGTCTGCGGAGCGAGTCCGAGGGCGAGGAGCCGCAGCGCTTCGTCGTCGTGCTTCCGGCCTGACCGGAAGCTTGAGTGTCCGGCCCCGTCTGTCTCGCAGGCGGGGCCGAAGTTTGTCAGCCTGGCAGTGACGACGTGGCCCGCGGCACGGCACGGCCACAACCATGCGGTACGGAAGGACGGTCCCCGTGACGGAGGCAGCTGAGCTTCCCCCGATGCCCGAAGAAGCGCCCCAGGCACCTGAAGAGGCGCGTGTGGTGTTCGGTGAGCATTTCCCGGAAGCTGTGCGGTACGCGGAGCTGCTGGCGGACGCGGGTGTCAAGCGGGGCCTGATCGGGCCGCGCGAGGTGCCGCGGCTCTGGGAGAGGCACCTGCTGAACTGCGCCGTGCTCTCGGAAGTGGTGCCCGAGGGCGTCACCGTGTGCGACGTCGGTTCGGGTGCCGGCCTCCCCGGCATTCCGCTGGCCCTGGTGCGCAGGGACCTGAAGATCACGCTGCTGGAGCCGCTGCTGCGCCGCACGAACTTCCTCCAGGAAGTCGTGGAGCTCCTGGGGCTCGACCATGTGACGGTCGTGCGCGGGCGGGCCGAGGAAGTCCTCGGCAAGCTCCAGCCGGTGCACGTGGTGACGGCGCGCGCGGTGGCACCGCTGGACCGGCTCGCCGGATGGGGTGTGCCCCTGCTGCGTCCGTACGGCGAGATGCTGGCGCTGAAGGGCGACACCGCCGAGGAGGAGCTGGTGGCGGCGAAGGCCGCGCTGACCAAGCTCGGTGTGGTGAAGACCTCGGTGCTGCACGTCGGCGAGGGGATCGTGGACCCGCTCTCCACCGTGGTGCGGGTCGAGGTCGGGGAAAGCCCCGGCGGGGTGCGGTTCGCGGCGAAGCGGGCCAAGGCCGCCCGGGTGAGCCGTACGCGCCGGCGCCGCTGAGCCCCTGCCGGGCCCTGTTCGCAGCCGTATCGCAGGGGTGTTGAGCCCTATAGGTATGGATTTCGGAGTGTCGTAGCGGCCGGATGATTCCGTCCGGGCATCGTGTTTCACGTGAAACGTCGCTCTCTGCTGCACGGAATCATCAGCCGCGGTCGTGCGGCCACGTCCCCCCGTCTCCGCAAGGGTGAAGGGGGGACGGAGTTGTCCACATCGGTGGATTCATCCACAGGAGTACGGGCCCCGCTGGTTCGCAACCCCGGTGACATGGCAGGCTCTGTTCATCGCGAGCCTGATGCCGAGGAGAGTGACACCGTGCGGTCAGACGCCAACCTTGCGGGGCCGATGGCCGATCCGGTCCCCGGTCCCCGCTCTGAATTCCCGGGCGACGATGTTTCACGTGAAACATCGGCCCCGCCCCTGGTGGACAACGAAGACACGCCCATCGGCCGTGCCGCCCAGATTGCGGTCGAGGCCCTCGGACGTGCGGGTGAGGGCCTGCCGAGGCCCCCGAAGACCCGGATCATGGTGGTGGCCAACCAGAAGGGCGGCGTGGGCAAGACCACGTCGACCGTGAACCTGGCCGCATCCCTGGCCCTGCACGGTGCCCGGGTCCTGGTGGTCGACCTCGACCCGCAGGGCAACGCCTCGACGGCGCTGGGCATCGACCACCACGCGGACGTGCCGTCCATCTACGACGTGCTCGTGGACAGCCGTCCGCTGATGGAGGTCGTCCAGCCGGTGGCCGATGTGGAGGGGCTCTTCTGCGCACCGGCCACGATCGACCTGGCGGGTGCGGAGATCGAGCTGGTGTCCCTCGTGGCACGGGAGAGCCGTCTCCAGCGAGCCATCCAGGCGTACGAGCAGCCGCTCGACTACATCCTGATCGACTGCCCGCCCTCGCTGGGCCTGCTCACGGTGAACGCCCTGGTCGCGGGCGCGGAAGTGCTGATCCCGATCCAGTGCGAGTACTACGCGCTGGAAGGGCTCGGCCAGCTGCTGCGCAACGTGGACCTGGTGCGGGCGCACCTGAACCCGACGCTGCACGTGTCCACGATCCTGCTGACGATGTACGACGGCAGGACCAGGCTGGCCTCGCAGGTGGCGGAGGAGGTGCGCACTCACTTCGGCAAGGAGGTGCTGCGCACGAGCATCCCGCGGTCGGTGCGCATCTCCGAGGCTCCGAGTTACGGGCAGACGGTGCTGACGTACGACCCGGGTTCCAGCGGTTCCCTCTCCTACCTGGAGGCGGCGCGGGAGATCGCGCTGCGCGGGGCCGGATTCCAGTACGACCCCCAGCACCCCCATCAGGGTGCGGGCATGAACAACACGCACAGCATGGCGGAGGGGATCCAGTGAGTGAGCGACGTAGGGGTCTGGGGCGGGGGCTCGGCGCGCTGATTCCCGCGGCTCCCCAGGAGAAGGTGCCGCCGGTGATCGGTACCGGGTCGATGTCTCCGTCGGCGGTGCCGGTGCTGCCTTCGGAGCGGGGTGTCGCGGCGGCGAAGCTGGCTTCGCTGGCGCAGGCCGATGTTTCACGTGAAACATCGACGGTGGCCGCGGCCGTGAGCGAGCCGGAGCCGGTTGCCGCTCCGGCGGCCGGTGAGGTGGCGGGGGCCACGTTCGCAGAGCTCCCGATGGACTCGATCACACCGAATCCGCGGCAGCCGCGCGAGGTGTTCGATGAGGACGCGCTGGCCGAGCTGGTGACCTCCATTCAGGAGGTGGGCCTGCTCCAGCCGGTGGTGGTGCGCCAGTCCGGCCCGGGCCGTTATGAGCTGATCATGGGTGAGCGGCGCTGGCGGGCGTGCCGGGAGGCCGGCCTGGACCGGATTCCGGCGATCATCCGCGCTACTGACGACGAGAAGCTGCTGCTGGACGCGCTCCTGGAGAACCTGCACCGGGCGCAGCTGAACCCCTTGGAGGAGGCGGCCGCGTACGACCAGCTGCTCCAGGACTTCAACTGCACGCACGACCAGCTGGCGGACCGGATCGGGCGTTCCCGTCCGCAGGTCTCGAACACGCTGCGCCTGCTGAAGCTTTCCCCGCCCGTACAGCGGCGGGTGGCGGCGGGTGTGCTGTCCGCGGGGCACGCGCGGGCCCTGCTGTCGGTGGACAACTCCGAGGAGCAGGACCGGCTGGCGCACCGGATCGTGGCCGAGGGACTCTCGGTGCGTGCGGTCGAGGAGATCGTGGCGCTGATGGGGTCGGAGTCGCCGAGTGCGGTGAAGCCGAAGGGTCCGCGGGCGGGCGCCCGGGTCGCTCCGGCGCTCAATGAGCTGGCGACGCGGTTGTCGGACCGGTTCGAGACGCGGGTGAAGGTGGATCTCGGCCAGAAGAAGGGCAAGATCACCGTCGAGTTCGCGTCGATGGAGGACCTGGAGCGGATTCTGGGCACTCTGGCGCCGGGCGAGGGCCGGGTGCTGGACCAGGGCGCCGGCGGGGAGTAACCCACAGCCTTGGGGGCGGGTCGTTCCGGTGTGAGCCGGCGCGGCCCGCCCCCTTTGCCTTGTCGCGGTTTCGGGTGATTCGAGCTGTGGATACGATGCGGTCATGGGTCGTCGGCTGGTACCGCTCACGCTGGACAACCTCCAAGACCTGCCCCGGCGTTGTCGGTCCTGCGTCTTCTGGGAGCTGGACCCCGTCAGTGGCGAGGCCGCCGTGAAGGCGGGGAACGCTGCCGAGGAGAAGGAGGCGTGGATCTCCGCCGTCCTCCTGGAGTGGGGCTCGTGCGGCCGGGTGGTCTACGTGGACGAGGTTCCCGTGGGATTCGTTCTGTACGCGCCTCCGGCGTACGTGCCGCGTGCGACGGCGTTCCCGACCAGCCCGGTGTCCCCGGACGCGGTGCAGCTCATCACCTCGTGGATCATGCCGGGGTACCAGGGCCAGGGGCTGGGGCGGGTGATGGTCCAGACGGTCGCGAAGGACTTGCTGGGCAGGGGCTTCAGGGCGATCGAGGCGTTCGGCGATGCCCGTTGGGACGGCCCGGCCTGTCTGCTGCCGGCGGACCACCTGCTGGCGGTGGGCTTCAAGACGGTACGTCCGCATCCGACGCGCCCCCGGCTACGGCTGGAGCTGCGCTCCACGCTGTCGTGGAAGGAAGACGTGGAGCTGGCCCTGGACCGGCTGCTGGGTGCGGCCCGGAAGGAACCGGTGCTGCGCCCGCTGTGAGACGGGAGCAGCCGGCCTGGTCCCCGCCCGTCCTGACATGCGAAACGGGGCCGCCCCTGGCAGGGGGCGGCCCCGTGTCACGCGATCGCGTCCGGCCTGGGACGCGGGTGCGTCAGGCCTTGATCGTGACGAAGGCGTCGAGGTCGCGCAGGATGGCGGCCTTCGGCTTGGCGCCGACGATGGTCTTGACGACCTCGCCGCCCTGGTAGACGTTCAGCGTCGGGATGGACATGACGCCGTACTTGGCCGCCGTCTCCGGGTTCTCGTCGATGTTGAGCTTGACGATCTCGATCTCGTCGCCGTACTCGGAGGCGATGGCCTCGAGGGACGGAGCGATCTGGCGGCACGGACCGCACCAGGCGGCCCAGAAGTCCACCAGGACGGGCTTGTCGCTCTTGAGGACGTCGTCATCGAAGCTTGCGTCGGTGACGGTCTTGAGGGTGCCGGCCACAGCGGCCTCCTTCTTTTCCTGCGGGGAGTGGGGTGTGGGTGCTGCTTGAGGGTGTCAGACCGCCGCGTGCGCCTTCTCGGCGTCCGCGAGGGCGGCGAGGAAACGCTCGGCGTCGAGGGCCGCGGAGCAACCCGTGCCCGCTGCGGTGATGGCCTGACGGTAGGTGTGGTCGACCACGTCGCCCGCGCCGAACACACCGGTGAGGCTGGTGCGGGTGGAGGGGGCGTCGACCTTGAGGTAGCCGTCCGCGTCGAGGTCGAGCTGGTCCTTGAACAGCTCGGTGCGCGGGTCGTGGCCGACGGCGATGAAGAGGCCGGTCACGGGCAGTTCGGAGGTCTCGCCGGTCTTGGTGTTGCGCAGGGTGAGGCCGGTGAGCTTCTGCTCGCCGTGGATCTCCGCGACCTCGCTGTCCCAGGCGAACTTGATCTTCGGGTCGGCGAAGGCGCGGTCCTGCATGGCCTTGGAGGCACGCAGGGAGTCGCGGCGGTGGACGATCGTGACGGACTTGGCGAACCGGGAGAGGAAGGTGGCTTCCTCGATCGCGGTGTCACCGCCGCCGATCACGGCGATGTCGTGCTCCTTGAAGAAGAAGCCGTCGCAGGTCGCGCACCAGGAGACGCCGCGCCCGGAGAGGGCGTCCTCGTTGGGCAGACCGAGCTTGCGGTGCTGGGAACCGGTGGTCACGATCACGGCCTTGGCACGGTGCACGGTGCCGGCGGTGTCGGTGACGGTCTTGATCTCACCGGTGAGGTCCACGGCGATGACGTCGTCCGGGATCAGCTCGGCGCCGAAGCGCTCGGCCTGGCCACGCATGTTGTCCATGAGGTCCGGCCCCATGATGCCGTCCTGGAAGCCGGGGAAGTTCTCGACCTCGGTGGTGTTCATCAGCGCGCCACCGGCGGTGACGGCACCTTCGAAGACCAGGGGCTTGAGCGAAGCGCGTGCGGTGTACAGGGCGGCGGTGTAACCGGCCGGCCCGGAGCCGATGATGATCACGTTTCGTACGTCGCTCACGGGTTGATTCCTCGTCTCTGCGGACTGCCTGCTGCCTACCGGGGGGCCGGTGTGGACTCTCACCCCACCCAACGGATCCTACGGCGCCTGCATTCCCGAGTTTTCCCCCCTTGGCGTCCGGCTGCTCAGCTCTTCGGGTAGGTGCGGGTGAGCAGGGGCTTTCCAGGGGAGGCCGAGGGGTCCGTGACGCAGGCGGAGCCGACGAGATAGGCGTCCACGACGGCGGGGTCGCCGGGGTGGGGCAGGACGATGAGGAAGACGTCCTTGCCCTCGTAGGTGCCGGGCTCGAAGCCCAGAGGGGTCTCGGTGCGGCCGGTGGCTTCCTGGACACAGGCGGGTGCCTCGAGCGCCCGGCCATCGGCCGGGGCGAGGCTGGGTGCGGCCGGAGGGCTGTTCTCCACTCCGAAGGTGTTGTTCCCCTCCCCCGCGGTCTTGTCCCCCGGGCCACCGGGGGCGAGAAGTTCGCGCACCGTGCCGGGGAGCCCCTGGGCGGTGTACTCGGGAGTGCCGGACCTGGACTGGGCGGAGGATGCGTCGCTCCGCGCGTCGCCGGACATGACACGGTCGCCGGACGTCAGGCCGAACACCATGACGCCGGCGGCGCACGCCGCGAGGAGGCCGCCCGCGAGAGCGATCCGGCGGCGTGCGCGGCGCCGGCCGGGGCCGGTTGGGCCGGCCGGGTGACCGGAGGGCCGCAGGGGGCCGGGATCACCGAGCGGTCCGGTGGATGTTTCACGTGAAACATCGGGATCGGGGACCTCCGGGGCGGCCCGGTCCGGGTGCCCGGTTCCGGGCTCCTCGTGCCGGGCGGTGGCGTCGAGGAGGGCTTCGGCGGCGAGGGCCGCGTCGATCCGGCCGGAGATGTCGACGGGCATCCGGGCCGGACCGGGCAGGGTGCCGAGCAGGGCCCGGATCTCCTCCAGGGAGGCGCGGACGTCGGCGCACAGGGGGCAGTCGCCGAGATGGCTGCGGACCTCCGCGGTGCGGGACGGGGAGAGGAGGCCTTCCGCCAGCTCGGAGATCTCCGAGACGTCGGGGTGCCCGATCGTGCCGGTCGCGCCGGTTGTGGAGTTCACGCTCGTCCACCTCCGCCCTTCACTGCGTTGGGATCCGGGGCCGGATCCCCGCGGTCTGTCGCCGGTGGGACGGTTGTCCCCGGTGTCCGGTTCCTTCCCCGCTCGGTGTCGGTGTTATCCCCGGTATGCGTGCGCAGATGAGTGAGGAGCGGGACGAGTTTCGCCCTGCCGCGTGCGCAGCGGCTCTTCACGGTGCCGACGGGGACGTCGAGGATGTGGGCGGCTTCGGCGACGGGGTAGCCCTGCATGTCGACGAGGACCAGAGCGGCCCGCTGATCGGCCGGGAGGGTGCTCAGAGCCGCCAGCAGCTGCCGGTGGAGGTCCTGCCGCTCCGCGGGCGCCTCGGCGGACTCGTGGGGCTCCAGAAGGCGCTCCAGGCGGTCCGTGTCGTCGAGGGGGGACGTCCTGCGCGAGGCGGCCTTGCGGGCCCGGTCCAGGCAGGCGTTCACGGTGATGCGGTGGAGCCAGGTCGTGACGGCGGACTCGCCGCGGAAGGTGTGCGCGGCCCGGTAGGCGGAGACGAGGGCGTCCTGCACGGCGTCCGCGGCTTCCTCGCGGTCGCCGAGGGTGCGCAGGGCCACGGCCCACAGCCGGTCGCGGTGCCGGCGTACGAGCTCACCGAAGGCGTCCGGGTCTCCGGCGGCGTGCAGCGACAGGAGTTCCTGGTCGCTGCGGCCGCCGGGTGTGGCTTCGTCCAACGCTGGCCCCCTCCCCTGCCGTCCGTCAGCCCGTGAACTTCACATCCGTGATGGCTTGCTTGAACCCCGCTCCGCTGTACGTGTCGGTGCCCGCCTGCGGCATCGCCGTGATCCAGACGACGACGTAGCGCGTGGTGACCGGTGTGTCGGTGGTCGCCTTGAGCGTGCTGTCCGACGTGCTGCCGGTCGCGATCTTCTTCATGGAGCCGACCGGGGCCGACGAGGACGTGGAGTTGGCCGCGTAGAGCGTGACGGTCGTGTGGTTTCCGGCGTACTTCAACGCTATCGAAGCGCCGTTGACCGCTTGCTCGGAGCCGAGATCGTAGACGATGCCGACGCCGGCCTTGTAGCCCGGATCCATCTCGGGGCCGTCGCGGAAGCTCTTGGTGCGCCAGTAGGTGGTGGCGTCGCCGTCGAAGGTGTTTCCCACGTTGGCGGCGTCCTGGGCCACGCCGTCCGGGTAGTACTCGTGGGCGCCCTTGATGGAGAGGAGCGTGGGCTCCTTCTTCTCAGGGGCGCCGTCGGCCTTCTCGTGCGTGGTCTGGCTGCCGTTGGTGCTGCCCTGGTTGCTCCGGTTGAGCAGGGTGTCGGCGAGCTGCCAGCTGCCCAGTCCGAGGGCGGCGATCAGCAGGGCCGCGACGCCCCACTTGAGGACGCGGCCGGTACGGCTCTGCAGGGGCGGCGGCGGAGGTACGACGGTGAGGACCTGCGCGGTGGGCCTGCCGGGGCCCTGGGGCCTGCCGTAGCTGCCCTGTTGGTACGTGGTGTGCTGGTACTCCGGAGGGGCTGTGAAGGTGGGCTCCGGCGGCCGGATGCGGGGCATCGCGGCCACGGCCTTGGAGAGCTCTTCCGGGGTGGTGCAGGCGGGTTCCTGCCGCGAGGCGGTGGCCCCGTCGTTGGCGAGGGCGCGCATGGCCAGCTCGCCCAGACCCCGGTGCACGCCCGCGCGGACCTGGTCGGGGGCGATCAGGCCGACGCCCTTGGGCAGGCCGGTCAGACCGTAGGCGTCGTTCTCGTACGGCCAGCGCTGGGTCAGCGAGGCGTACAGGAGGGCGCCGATGGCCTCGGTGTCCGAGCGCTGCGGGGTCTCGCTGGTGATGCCGCGCAGGGCGGCGTTCACGGCGAGGCCGCGGATGCGGTACTGACCCGAGGAGGTGCGCAGTATCGCGCTGGGGGTCAGCCGCAGGTGTGCCAGGCCCTCGCGGTGCGCGGCGGCCATGGCCTGGGAGACCTGGCTGACGAGCTGGTAGGCCTCGTGGGGCTCCATGGGGCCCGCTGCGAGGACCGCGGTGAGCTCCGTGGCGTCGGGGAGCCACTCGTGGACGACGTAGACGAGGTCGTTCTCCTCCACGGCGTCGAGGACCTGGACGAACCGGGGGTCGCCGAGCAGGGCCGAGGAGCGGGCGGCGGCCAGGACGGCCCGGGCCCGAGCGTGGTCGGCGGGCAGCAGGTGGACGCCCACGGCCCGGCGCAGCTTCTCGTCCATCGCACGCCAGCTGCTGAATCCGTCCAGACGGGTGACGCACTCTTCGAGCCGGTAGCGTCTGGCCAGCTTGTGGCCGCTGTGCAGCTCGGGCGCGGCAGCGGGTGCCGGGTTCCCGCGATTGCCGTCCTTCTCGGGCATGCTTCCGTCCGCGGCTTGTCCGTTCTCGGTGTCCACCCCGTCGGCCGTGGCCTGGGCCGTCTCCGCGGCCAGCGGCTCGTCGCCGCCGTTGTCGGCCACGTCGACGGCAGCCGTGCTACGTTCCGCCACCGTCGTCCCCGCCTCCCCATCCGTTGCGCGCTGTCGGCCAGTCTGCGAAGCCAAGCCAATTGTGCCCACAGTCCACCGATCTGCACGACACGCCAGGGAGCAGGATGGTTGTACGCATCAGCGTCCCAGGCGTCCGCGGACCATCCCGACCATGGCGTTGAGTTCTTCGATGCGCATCCGCTTGGCCGCGACGAGGAACACCGCCGCCAGAGCGATGCCACCGGCCACCAGGGCGGTGAAGGAGCCGAGTGCTCCGTTGCCGATGAAGTGCAGGACAGCGTAGGCGACTGCGCCGGCAACGGCCGCGGCAGGGACGCAGGCGCCGATGAGCCGGGTGTAAGTGCGCATCACGTGCGCCCCGTCGAGGTCGCCGCCCAGGCGGGTGCGCAGGCGGCGCCATGCGACACCGACGCCCACGGCGTAGCCGAGGCCGTAGGCGGCGGCCATGCCGACGACGGCCCAGCGGGAGGGGAGTACGAAGAAGGCGACGGCTGACATGCCCGCGTTGACGGCGGCCACGATGACCGTGTTGTAGAAGGGCGTCCGGGTGTCCTCGTAGGCGTAGAAGCCGCGCAGGACCACGTACTGGACGGAGTACGGGATGAGTCCGAGGCCGAAGGCCATCAGGATGAAACCGATGTTCTGGGCGCTCTCCGCGCCGGAACCGGCGTAGAGCAGGCCGGCCATCGGGACGCCCAGGGCGAGGAACGCGAAGGCGCAGGGCACGATCGCGACGGCGGAGGTGCGCAGTCCGTAGGAGATGTCGTCACGGACGGCGGCTGCGTCGCCGTCGTGGGCGGAGCGGGAGATGCGCGGCAGGACGGCGGTCATGACGGAGACGGTGATGATGGCCTGCGGCATCTGCCAGAGCAGCAGGGCGTAGTTGTAGCCGGTGATGCCGGTACCGCCGTGGCCCTGCTTGTCGGCCAGCTCGCCCGCCCAGGTGGCGAACTGGGTGACGACGATGAGGCCGAGCTGGTTGGCGAGGACGAAGAAGAACGTCCACTTGGCCAGGCCGGCGGCCTTGCCGAGGCCGTGGCCCTTCCAGTCGAACCGCAGGCGCGGCTTGAAGCCGGCGTCGCGCAGGTAGGGAAGCATCGCCAGGGACTGGACGACGAGGCCGAGCAGGGTGCCCAGGCCCAGCAGTCGGACGCCCTCGGGAGTGATGCCGGCCTCGGTGACGCCCGTGGTGGTGAAGCCGCCGAAGGCCCAGATGAAAGCGCCGAAGGTGGCGATGACGACGATGTTGTTGAGGACCGGGGTCCACATCATCGCGCCGAACCGGCCGCGGGCGTTGAGGATCTGACCGAGGACCACGTGCACACCCATGAAGAACATGGTGGGCAGGCAGTAGTGGGCGAAGGCGACGGCGACGTCCAGCCGCTGCGGGTCGTCGGCGATCGTCTGCGACATCATGCCGATGAACAGCGGGGCCGCGAGCACGCAGACCACGGTGACGGCGCCCAGCAGGACCATGACGAGGGTCAGCAGCCGGTTGGCGTACGCCTCTCCCCCGTCCTCGTCGTTCTTCATCGCGCGCACCAGCTGCGGGATGAAGACGGCGTTGAGGGCGCCGCCGCCGACCAGGACGTAGATCATCGTCGGCAGGGTGTTGGCGACCTGGTAGCTGTCGTTGAGGGTGGCGACGCCGATCGCTCCGGCGATCACCAGGGTCCGCATGAAACCGGTGATGCGGGAGACGATCGTGCCGGCGGCCATCAGGGCACTGGACTTGAGCAGACTCGAAGCGCGCCCGGCGGGCTTGCTCGGTGCCGGGGCGGCCACGGGCGCGTCCTCGGCGGGGGTGCGGGGCGCCGCGTCCTGGTCCCGGTAGAGGTGCGCGAAGGCATCGGGACGGGGGTCCTGGTCGGCGGCCTTGGTCACGAGGGAGTCCACGCCCACGAACTGCGTGGTCGTGGCGTGGTCGCCGTAGGGCAAGTGCCGTGACGGGCCGTCCGGCTCGGGCGGCGGGGTCTGGGCCCATACCCGGGGGTCCGGGGCGTACGCGGGAGCCTGCGGGGCCGCGTAGAGCGGACCGGGCTCCTGGAAGGTGCCGGGCGGTGGCGGTGGGTGCGAGGCGCGGTCGTACAGGACCTCTGCCACCGGGTCCTGGGCGGACAGATCCTGCGCCCGGTAGGGATCGTAGGCGTAGGCGTCCTGGACATAGGGGTCGTGGTCCGGCGCTGGTGCGGGCGCGGGAACCTGTCCCGGCACCGGGGCGCCGGGGGCAGTGCCCTGGGAGGGCGCGGGCCCGCCAGTGCCCTGCGCACGGTCACCTTCGTACGGCGCGTTCATCGAAACCCCACCTCATCGTCCCCAGGCCGACCGGCCACGGCATCGCTCAACGGTCCACTGTCTCACCCGTGCCGGACGGGTCCGCGCTTTGCGGTCCGGTGTCCGGGGACTCGTCACTCTGCTGCGTGCTCTCCTCGGCGGCGGCGCGTGCCGCGACACGCTTGCGGCTGGCGTACATCTTGATGCCGGCCAGCACGAGGAGGAGGACACCGCCCGCGATGACGAGCATGACGGTCGGGGTCACCTCGGTGGCTTCGACGGTGAACGTGCGGGCCTTCCCGTAGGGCACGCCGTCGATGGTGAACAGCTGGGCCGTCACCTCGACCGGGCCGCTCGCGGTGGCGTTGGCGGGGAACTTCACGGTCTGGCTGTGCCCGCCCTGGACGGAGACCTGCTGCTGGGACTCCCCGCTGTCGCCGAACATCAGCCGGGTCGGGTTGGCGGACCGTACCCGGAGGACCAGGTTGTGGGTGTCCTGGACGAGGCTGTTCTGGACGCTCACGGGGATGGTCGCGCTGTGTCCGGAGAGCGTCGCATCGGACTTGGGAATGATCTTGACCTTCTCGGTCAGTCCGATCAGGTACCGCTGCACCTGGTCCCGGTAGTCCCACGCCGCGTCGGGGCGGCCGCGCCAGGAGGCGGACATCTCCCGGTTGGTGGTGTTGCCGAAGGGGATCTTGACGCGATCGGGCGCGGTCAGGATCACCTTGAAGTGGTCGAGGGTGGTCTCGGTGGTGCGGATCTTCTCGAAGGCGGAGACCGGCAGTTCCTGCTTGCTCAGTGCTTCGGGGTACTGGCCGGCTCCCGGGACCTGCGTCGCGGCGCGGGGGTCGGGGGTTGCGGCGGCCGCCGCCTCCAGGTCCGCGGCCTGGCTCCAGCGGCCCGCCTGCAGACCCCGTATGGCCGCGGCCATCGTCTGCACCTGGCTGGAGCTGGGCATCCGCTGCGGGGCCACGACGAAGCTGCGCTGGTTGTCGGTCTCCTGCAGGTTCAGGGCGAGGGTCTGGGCGAGGAACTGCTGCACCGCGAGGGTGGAGTTCCCGGCGCGGAGCATGTCGCCCTGGAAGGCGGTGGAGAGGTCGGCGTCGGCGACGACCGCCGTGGTGCCCGCGCCGATGGGCCGGGCTGCGGACGGGGTGTAGCCGAGGGCGCCGGTCTCCTGGAGGCTGTCGCTGCGGGTCAGGACGTTGTGGGCACCGGCCGATGTCGCGACGTTGACGATCGAGGGGTCGATCGCCCCGTCCACGGGCCAGGAGAAGTCGGTGCTTGCGGGAACGTGCAGAACCGTCTCGACGGCGTCCCGCGCCTTGTCGGTGGCGGGCCGCAGCTGCCCCAGGGTGCCGGAGACGTCCTTGCCGCGATGGGCGAGCGAGGCGATGTCCGGGTCCGCGAAGGGCAGCGCGACGACCTTCTTGCCCTGGACGGCGCTTTCCAGCGCGCTCAGCCACTGCTCGGCGACGGCCTTGTTCTTGCCCTGGACGGTCCGGCCGTCGGGGGTGCGGACCCGGTAGCCCTTGGTCATGGCGTCGACGGTGTAGAGCAGGTCCGGGTCGATGACCCAGGTGATGGGAAGGTCCTTGCCGAGGGTGACCATCTGTTCCAGACGGCCGCCCGGCTTCAGCTCGTCGGCGAGGCTGTCGTCGAGGAAGACGGGGGTCTGCAGCTCGTCCGAGCCGGTCTCCGAGGTCAAGTGCGTCGTGGAGATCAGCGGCCACACGTACGCGAGCTGGGACCGTTTGGCGGCGGCCTCCGGCTGCCAGGGCAGGAAGGTCCGCTTGATGCCGAGGACCTGCTCGTACTGGCGGCTCTCGGTCTCCCCGGACAGGGAGACGCCGAGCTGGTAGACGCCGTCCTCGTCCAGGTCCAGCTTGTTCACCGGAACCTTGAGGGTGAACGGCTGGCTGACCTTCGAGGGCAGTGAATCGATCTTCACGGCGAACTCGGCGCCGACCTCCGCCGGGTCGGTGCCCGCCCGGAACGCGCCGCGCTCCGCGACTTCCTCGATGGAGCTGCGGTCCCCCAGCGCCGGCCCGACCCGCAGACCCACGTGCGCGTCGGTGATCTTCTCGGAGCCGTTGTTGATCACGGTGCCCGAGATGGTGAGGGTGTCGCCCTTGACCGGGGCGCTCGGTGCCAGAGTGTCGAGCTGGACGTCGACGGAGGCGGCCGATGTGTCGGCTGCCTGGGCTTCGGGGGCGTGCGAGTAGACCAGGCCGGCGAGTACCGGCGTCCCGGCGAGCAGGACGACCGCGCGCCGCAGCCAGCGTCGCCGGGCAGGAGCGAGGGGTGCCCCCTGGATGTCTGCCGCCTCGGCCAACGCGCTCGCCCGTCCCTCGAAGTGTCAGTGGTCGTCGTTTGTGCGTCCACGCATGGTAACGAGGCCCGCTGTGCGCGAGTGCCGCGCCTTGCTCCACATGATCGGGTCCGACCCGGAGGGGCCGGGGGCCGGGGTGGCCGCAAAACACGGGAGCTCCCGGCGGGCAGGGCACGTACCCTTTTCTGTTGTGCCGAACGCCAACGAAGACAACCCCAGTGTCCTGAATCACGGGCAGGCCCGCGCGGTGAGTGAACTGCTGCGGATCGCCCCTGTCGCCGACGAGCTCGGCCGCCGTTTCCAGGAGGCGGGTTTCCGGCTCGCCCTGGTCGGCGGGTCCGTCCGCGACGCGCTGCTCGGGCGCCTCGGCAACGATCTCGACTTCACCACCGATGCCCGTCCCGAGGACGTCCTCAAGATCGTCAGGCCGTGGGCCGACTCGGTCTGGGACGTCGGCATCGCCTTCGGCACGGTGGGTGCGCAGAAGAGTGGATTCCAGATCGAGGTGACCACGTACCGTTCGGAGGCCTACGACCGGACCTCGCGCAAGCCCGAGGTCTCCTACGGCGATTCCATCGAGGAAGACCTCGTCCGTCGCGACTTCACGGTGAACGCGATGGCCGTCGCGCTCCCCGAGCAGGTGTTCGTGGACCCCCACGGTGGCCTGGAGGACCTCCGGGCGGGCGTGCTGCGCACTCCGGGCACGGCCGAGGACTCCTTCTCCGACGACCCGCTGCGGATGCTGCGGGCAGCGCGGTTCGCCGCCCAGCTCGACTTCGAGGTCGCCCCGGACGTGGTGGCGGCGATGACGGAGATGTCCGGCCGCATTGAGATCGTCTCGGCCGAGCGGGTCCAGGGCGAGCTGAACAAGCTCCTGCTGTCCGCGCACCCGCGCAAGGGCCTGGGCCTCCTCGTGGACACGGGGCTGGCCGAGCACGTGCTGCCGGAGCTGCCGGCGCTGCGTCTGGAGAGCGACGAACACCACCGGCACAAGGACGTCTACGACCACTCGCTGATCGTGCTGGAGCAGGCGATCGCACTGGAAGAGGACGGCCCGGACCTGGTGCTGCGGCTCGCGGCGCTGCTCCACGACATCGGCAAGCCCCGGACCCGCCGGTTCGAGAGCGACGGACGGGTCTCCTTCCACCACCACGAGATGGTGGGCGCGAAGATGACCAAGAAGCGCATGACCGCGCTCAAGTACTCCAACGACATGGTCAAGGACGTGTCCCGGCTGGTGGAGCTGCACCTGCGCTTCCACGGCTACGGGGACGGGGAGTGGACCGACTCTGCCGTACGGCGCTACGTCCGCGACGCCGGTCCGCTCCTGGATCGCCTGCACAAGCTGACCCGCTCCGACTGCACCACGCGCAACAAGCGCAAGGCGAACGCGCTCTCCCGCACCTACGACGGGCTGGAGGAGCGCATCGCCCAGCTGCAGGAGAGGGAGGAGCTGGACGCGATCCGGCCCGACCTCGACGGCAACGAGATCATGCGCGTCCTCGACGTGGGTCCCGGCCCGGCGATCGGCAAGGCCTACGCGTTCCTGCTGGAGCTGCGGCTGGAGAACGGCCCCATGGAGCACGACGCGGCGGTCGCCGCGCTCAAGGAGTGGTGGGCCGCACAGGCCTGAGGAGCTGAGTGGGTCCGATGTTTCACGTGAAGCATCGGTGCGGAGCGGCGGTCAGGGCGATGTTTCACGTGAAACATCGCCCTGGCGCACGAGGAGTGCCGCGGTAGCGGCGTAGAGCATCGCCACCCCGAGGATCAAGGGGACGGAGTGCCCGTCGAGGGGGAGCACGAGAGCGGCCACCCCTGCGGCGCCGACGAAGGCGGCGTTGAAGAGCACGTCGTAGACGGAGAAGACGCGGCCGCGGAAGGCATCGTCCACCTGGGACTGGACGACGGTGTCGGTGGAGATCTTGGCCCCCTGAGTGGCCAGGCCCAGCACGAAGGCGGCCGCCAGCATCGGTCCGGGCGTGAAGAACAGGCCGAGCGCCGGCACCAGCACCGCGGCGCTCGCGGCGCAGAGGGTGATGGCGCCGAGGGCGCCCAGCCGGCCCACCAGCCAGGGAGTGACGACGGCGGCCGCGAAGAACCCGGCCCCGGAAACGCCGACCGCGATCCCCAGCAGAGCCAGCCCGTCTGCCTCCGTGTCCGACCAGGCATACCGGCAGAGCATCAGCAGGGTGACGAACAGGGCCCCGTAGCAGAACCGCATGACGGTCATGGCGGTGAGCGCCCGGGCGGCCTCGCGCCGGGAGGACAGGTGCCGCAGGCCCTCGGCCAGGCCCCGCACGGTGAGGGCGACCCCCTGGCGGACCGTCGGGTTGATCCGGCCGGGAGGGTGGTCGGGTCCGAGCAGATCCAGGGCCAGCCGCAGGGAGACCAGGGCCGCGCACAGGTAGAGGCCGGCTCCGAGGAGGACGACCAGGGCGTCGGAGTCGTCGGCCAGTACGCGGACGAGGAAGGCGAGCCCCCCGCCGGCGACGGCGGCGAGCGTTCCCGCGGTGGGTGAGAGGGCGTTCGCGGTGACCAGTTGGCCGGGCCCGACGACCCGCGGCAGGGAAGCCGCGAGCCCGGCTAGCACGAAGCGGTTGACTGCGGTCACGGACAGGGCCGAGGCGTAGAAGAGCCAGTCGGGGACGTGCGCGACGATCAGCATGCCGGTGACGCAGGCGAGGAATGCCCGCAGCAGGTTGCCGTAGAGGAACACCTGGCGGCGGCGCCAGCGGTCCAGCAGGACTCCCGCGAAGGGGCCGATCACCGAATAGGGCAGCAGGAGCACCGCCATGGCCGAGGCGATGGCGGCGGGAGAGGCCTGCTTCTCCGGGGAGAAGACGACGTAGGCGGCCAGTGCGACCTGGTAGACCCCGTCGGCGGCCTGGGAGAGCAGCCGTACGGCCAGCAGGTTGCGGAAGTCCCGCAGACGCAGGAGTACGCGCAGATCACGTACGACAGCCATGAGGGAAAGGGTCACACACGCGGAGGGTCCCCGGACACATTGCCCGGGGACCCTCCGTGGAAGAACTGCCGAAGTCCAGGTGTCCTTACGGACGCCGGGGGTTCGACTAGCGCTCGACCTCGCCCTTGATGAACTTCTCGACGTTCGCGTAGGCCTCGTCGTCGAAGTACTGCACCGGCGGGGACTTCATGAAGTAGCTCGAAGCCGACAGGATCGGGCCACCGATACCGCGGTCCTTGGCGATCTTCGCGGCGCGCAGGGCGTCGATGATGACACCGGCGGAGTTCGGGGAGTCCCACACCTCGAGCTTGTACTCGAGGTTCAGCGGGACGTCGCCGAAAGCGCGGCCTTCGAGGCGGACGTAGGCCCACTTGCGGTCGTCGAGCCACGCCACGTAGTCGGACGGGCCGATGTGGACGTTCTTCTCGCCGAGCTCGCGGTCGGGGATCTGCGAGGTGACGGCCTGAGTCTTGGAGATCTTCTTCGACTCGAGGCGGTCGCGCTCCAGCATGTTCTTGAAGTCCATGTTGCCGCCGACGTTGAGCTGCATGGTGCGCTCAAGACGGACACCGCGGTCCTCGAACAGCTTCGCCATCACGCGGTGCGTGATGGTCGCGCCGACCTGCGACTTGATGTCGTCGCCGACGATCGGGACACCGGCCTCGGTGAACTTGTCAGCCCACTCCTTGGTGCCGGCGATGAAGACCGGGAGGGCGTTGACGAAGGCGACCTTGGCGTCGATGGCGCACTGGGCGTAGAACTTCGCCGCAGCCTCGGAACCGACCGGCAGGTAGCAGATCAGGACGTCGACCTGGCGGTCCAGAAGGGTCTGGACGATGTCGACCGGGGTCTCGGCCGACTCCTCGATGGTCTCGCGGTAGTACTTGCCCAGGCCGTCCAGGGTGTGGCCGCGCTGAACGGTCACGCCCGCACTCGGGACGTCGCAGATCTTGATGGTGTTGTTCTCGCTGGCGCCGATGGCGTCCGAAAGGTCGAGGCCGACCTTCTTCGCGTCGACGTCGAACGCGGCGACGAACTCGATGTCGCTCACGTGGTAGTCGCCGAACTGGACGTGCATCAGACCGGGGACCTTGGCCGCCGGGTCGGCGTCCTTGTAGTACTCGACGCCCTGCACCAGCGAGGCGGCGCAGTTGCCTACGCCGACGATGGCTACGCGAACCGAACCCATTCCGGTTGCTCCCTGTTTGTTCTCGGACGAGGCCTGCGAGATGCAGACCTCACTTTGCAGTTTCGTCGGACGGACCGGGTCGTCTCTGATCCCGTCCCGCCCGCTCACTCTCGATGAGCTCGTTCAGCCAGCGCACTTCGCGCTCCACGGATTCCATGCCGTGGCGTTGCAGCTCGAGCGTGTAGTCGTCGAGCCGCTCGCGTGTGCGAGCCAGCGAGGCGCTCATCTTCTCCAGGCGCTCCTCAAGGCGGCTGCGACGGCCCTCCAGTACCCGCATGCGTACGTCTCGTTCGGTCTGGCCGAAAAAGGCGAAGCGGGCGGCGAAGGACTCGTCCTCCCAGGCATCGGGGCCCGTGTGGGAGAGGAGCTCCTCGAAGTGCTCCTTACCTGCTGCCGTCAACCGGTAGACGATCTTGGCGCGGCGCCCTGCGAGTGAAGCGGCGAGAGCGTCCTCCGGGGCATTGCCCGGCTCTTCGATCAACCAGCCGTTGGTGACGAGCGTCTTGAGGCAGGGGTAGAGCGTCCCGTAGCTGAACGCTCTGAACACCCCCAGCGAGGTGTTGAGCCGCTTGCGCAGCTCGTAACCGTGCATGGGGGATTCGCGAAGCAGGCCAAGAACAGCGAACTCGAGGATGCCTGAGCGCCTGCTCATCCGCTTGCCCTTCCCCCGTCTCGGAGTCTTTATGTCGAGCTGATGTATCGGCTCGATACATCCAGACGATAGAACGGGTAGCCCTCAGCTACAAGTGGTGACACGGTGACCGGCGTCACATCACCAATTTGCACGAGGCAAGTTGCCTGATTTGGGGTGAACTTCGGCACTGATTGGCTTTTGGGCGTGCGTAGTCTGTGCGCCATGACACCGGGGGGACCGGAACTCACCTGCCGCTTCCAGGCCACTCGCCTGCCCGAGGAGTAGTCGTTCGATGAGCGAGCACCGCCGCAAACCGCAACAGCCCCAGAGCGGTGGCCGCGCCGCCGCCCGCAGGGCTGCCCAGCAGCGCCCGTCCAGGGGCGCCGGTTCCGGGCGTGACGTCCCCACCGCGTCACCCAGCGGGCCGTACTCCCCGCAGCCGGGCCACGGCAGCCGTGCGGACGCCCGGAGAGCCGCCGGCCGCGGCTCGGCCGGCCGGGGCCGGGGCGCCGAGGGCGCCGGCAGTCCCAAGCGCTTCATCAACTACCCGCGCGGGGAAAAGGTCGGCTGGAAGCGGTTCGTCCCGTCCTGGAAGCTCGTCGGCGGCACCACCCTGGGCTTTTTCGCGGTCATGACGGCAGGTGCCGGCATCGGCATCGCCATGGTGAACAAGCCCGACGTGAACAAGACCGCCGTGGCGCAGAACAACGTCTTCTACTGGTCCGACGACACTCAGATGGTCGCGACCGGCGGCGCCGTGAACCGCCAGATCGTTCCCATCGACAAGATCCCCCTGTCGATGCAGAACGCCGTGATCGCCGCGGAGAACGAGTCCTTCGAGTCGGACAAGGGCGTCGACCCGATGGGCATCGCCCGCGCCGTGTGGAACATGGCCAAGGGCGGATCCACCCAGGGCGGCTCCACGATCACCCAGCAGTACGTGAAGAACCAGTACCTGGACTCGGACCAGACGCTCAAGCGAAAGGTCACCGAGCTCTTCATCTCGATAAAGGTGGGTGCGAGCGAGGAGAAGAACGACATCCTCGCCGGCTACCTCAATACCGCCTACTACGGCCGTGACGCCTACGGGATCCAGGCGGCCGCGCGCGCCTACTTCGGCAAGGACAGCCACAAGCTGACCCCGTCCGAGAGCGCCTTCCTCGCCTCCGTGCTCAAGGGCCCGAACCTCTACAACCCCGACGGCGGCATCGGCGCGGCGGCCACGCCCGAGGCGAACCGGGAGCGGGCCGAGAAGCGATGGGCCTGGGTGCTGGACCGCGAGGTCGAGGTCGGGCGCATGCAGCAGGCCGAGCGGGCCCAGTACAAGGAATTCCCCAAGCTGATCGAATCGGCTCAGGCCGCCGGCATGTCCGGACAGATCGGCTACCTGGTCGAGACGGCCAAGCTGCACATGCTGAAGTCCAAGGGCATCAAGGTCGAGGACCTGGCCAAGGGCGGGTACCAGATCCGCACCACCTTCGACAAGAAGAGGGTGGACGCGCTGGTCAAGGCCGTCGAGGGCACCCGAGACGGGATGCTCGACGAGAAGGCGCGGCCCGACACGGACACCTTCGTCCAGTTCGGCGCTGCCTCGGTGGACGTGAAGTCCGGCGCCCTGGTCGCCCTGTACGGCGGTCCCGGTATCGACAAGAAGCACTTCAACAACAACGCCAACACCACGGGTGTCCAGGTCGGCTCGACGTGGAAGCCGTTCGTGCTGGCGGCGGCCATGCAGTACGGCACGCAGAACTCGGACGGCGAGGGGATCTCGGCCGAGAGCAAGTACATGGCCAGCGACCTCACGGTGATCAACAACCGTTCGGGCGAGCCGCTGCGCGACGGGGCCGGCAAGCCGTTCCGCCAGAAGAACGAGAGCCCGACCGACTACGGGTACGTGACCTTGAACAAGGCGATGGAGGACTCCATCAACGTGCCCTTCGCCCAGCTGATCTTCGACGTCGGCCACAGCAAGGTGAAGGCGGTCGCAGAGGCCACCGGCATCCTCCCGGAGTCTTTCGACCCCAACGACAACGCCTCCTTCGCGCTGGGCACCTCCACCCCCAGCGCCATCCGGATGGCCGACTCGTACGCCACCTTCGCCGCCTCCGGCGTCCACCACGATCCGTACTCGGTGCGCAGCGTCAAGAAGGACGGCAAGGACGTCCCCGGCTTCGAGGCCCCCAAGGGGCAGCGGGCCATGGACAACTCCATCGCGGACAACATCACCAAGGTCCTGCGCAACGTCGTCGAGAAGGGCACGGGCACGAAGGCCAAGAAGCTGGGCCGGCCCGCCGCGGGCAAGACCGGCACCACCGACAAGAACATGTCGGCCTGGTTCGTCGGCTACACCCCCGAGCTGTCCACCTCGGTGGCCCTGTTCCGCTCGGACCCGAGTGCGAAGAAGAAGGAACTGATCTCGATGAGGGGCGTGGCGGGCATTCCCTCCCTCCACGGTGGTGACATCCCGGCCGAGATCTGGACCAAGTACATGAAGGAGGCGCTGAAGGGGGTCCCGGAGTCGGAGTTCCCGAAGCCCGACGAGCTCGGTGTCGTCGCGGACGCCTCGGGCGCTCCCTCGCCCACCCCCTCGCCGTCCCCTTCCCCCTCCTCCTCGCCGTCCCCGTCGAACTCCCCGTCCCCGTCCCCCAGCCCGAGCCCTTCGCGCAGCGGCGGCAAGCCGACCTGCAAGCCGTGGGCCATCTGCGAGCCGAGCCCCAGCGCCAGTTCGTCCCGGTCGCCCTCGCCCTCGCCCAGCAAGACGCGGGACAGGCCGAGCGGCGGCACCGGAGACTTCCCGATAGGGGGCTCCACGGGGGACTGACCCGACGCCCCACGCCATGGCAGGAGAGGGCCGTCGCACTCGGTGCGGCGGCCCTCTTCCATGTGTCATGGGCGAGGGCGGCGCCGTACGGCAGGATGTGCGCATGACGAAGGTGCACGAGGACAGCCCCGTACTGCCCACCCAGCAGGACGAGGTGGCCGCTGCGGGGAGCGAGCTCATCGGCGGCCCGTTGGGCCGTTACGCCCGGCTGGGCGGCCACTGGCTGACCCCGGTGCGGGTCGTCGTGCTCGTCGCCCTGGGGATGTTCGCGCTCGGCATGGTGCAGAAGCTGCCCTGCTACGACTGGGCGTGGTTCCGCGGGGCCGGCTCCCAGTACACCCACGCCTGCTACTCGGACATCCCGCACCTCTACGTCGTACGCGGCTTCGCCGACGGCCTCACCCCGTACTTCGACCGGATCCCCGGCGACATGCAGTTCCTGGAGTACCCGGTGCTCACCGGACTCTTCATGGAGATCGCCTCCTGGATGACCCCCGGCAGCGGCTCCATGCAGCACCGGGAGCAGATGTACTGGATGGTCAACGCGGGCATGCTGATGGTCTGCGCGGCGGTCATCGCGGTCTGTGTGGCCCGTACCCACCGCCGCCGTCCGTGGGACGCGCTGCTCTTCGCCCTCGCACCCGCCTTCGCGCTCACCGCGACCATCAACTGGGACCTGCTGGCCATCGCCCTGACCGCCGCCGCGATGCTCATGTGGTCGCGGGGCGGGGCGCGGTCCTTCGGTGTCCTGATCGGCCTGGCCACCGCGGCCAAGCTCTATCCCGTCCTGCTGCTCGGGGCCGTGTTCGTGCTCTGCTGGCGGGCCGGGAAGTGGCGTGCGTTCGGCGAGGCGGTCGGCGGCGCCCTGGTCGCCTGGCTCGTGGTGAACCTGCCCGTGATGCTCTTCGCCTGGGAGGGCTGGCAGAAGTTCTACACCTTCAGCCAGGAGCGGCCCATCGACTTCGGATCCGTGTGGCTGCTGATCTCCCAGCGCTCCGGGAACCCCCTCGAAGGCGCCAACACCTATGCGACGGGCCTGACGCTGCTGCTGTGCGCGGGCATCGGGCTGCTCACGCTGACCGCGCCCCGCCGCCCCCGCTTCGCCCAGCTGGCCTTCCTGCTGGTGGCGGCCTTCATCCTGGTCAACAAGGTCTACTCGCCCCAGTACGTGCTCTGGCTCATCCCCCTCGCCGCGCTGGCCCGGCCGCGCTGGCGGGACTTCCTGATCTGGCAGGCCGGCGAGGTCGTCTACTTCCTGGGGATCTGGTTCTACCTCGCGTACACGACCAGCGGGGACAAGCACCAGGGCCTGCCCCTGGAGGGCTACCAGGTGGCCATCGCGGCCCACCTGCTCTGCACGCTCTACCTCTGCGCGGTGGTCGTACGCGACATCCTGCTGCCCGAGCGGGACGTGGTGCGGCGCGACGGCTCGGACGACCCCTCAGGGGGCGTCCTGGACGGTGCCGAGGACGTCTTCACGCTCCCGCACACGCCGAAGGCGCCGCAGGACGCGGCGCCTTCGGAGGGTCAGCGGGTGGAGTGGGGCGCGCGCCCCGGGGAGTGACTCAGGCGTCGAGCACCCGGTCGAACTGCGTGGTGGTGTGGCGCAGGTGCGCCACCAGCTCGTCGCCGACCTTCGGCTCGGGAGAGTCCGACGGCACGAACAGGATGGACACCTGCATGTGCGGAGGCTCGGCGAACCAGCGCTGCTTGCCCGCCCACACGAACGGCGACAGGTTCCGGTTGACGGTGGCGAGGCCGGCGCGGGCGACGCCCTTGGCGCGCGGCATCACCCCGTGCAGGGCCTTGGGGGCCTCCAGGCCGACTCCGTGGGAAGTACCGCCGGCGACGACGACCAGCCAGCCGTCGGAGGCGGCCTTCTGCTGCCGGTAGCCGAACCGGTCGCCCTTGGCGACGCGGGTGACGTCCAGCACCGCGCCGCGGTACTCGGTCGCCTCGTGGTCGCCCAGCCACAGCCGGGTACCGATGCGGGCCCGGAAGCGCGTCTGCGGGAACTGCTGCTGCAGCCGCGTCAGGTCTGAGGCCTTCAGGTGGCTGACGAACATCGTGTGCAGCGGCAGCCGGGCCGCGCGGAGCCGGTCCATCCAGCCGATGACCTCCTCGACGGCGTCGGAGCCGTCGGGGCGGTCCAGCGGCAGGTGCAGGGCGAAGCCCTCCAGCCGGACGTCCTCGATCGCCGTGTGCAGCTGGCCGAGGTCCTGCTCGGAGATCCCGTGCCGGCGCATCGAGCTCATGCACTCGATGACCACACGGGCACCGACCAGGCCGCGCACCCCGTCCAGCGAGGACACCGAGCGGATGACCCGGTCCGGCAGCGGCACCGGCTCCTCGCCGCGCCGGAACGGGGTGAGGACGAGCAGGTCACCGCCGAACCAGTCCTTGATGCTGGCGGCCTCGTAGGTCGTCCCGACGGCGAGGACGTCGGCGCCCATCCGGGTCGCCTCCTCGCAGAGCCGCTCGTGACCGAAGCCGTAGCCGTTGCCCTTGCAGACGGGGATCATCCCCGGGAACTGGTCCTGGATCTGCTTCTGGTGCGCACGCCAGCGCGCGGTGTCGACGTAGAGCGTGAGCGCCATGCCCGTCCGGAGCCTCTCTCGATGAGCTGCGTGGTGCAGCGGTGCGGTGTGTGTGGGGCGGTGTGTGTGGGGCGGGTCAGCGACGCGACATGTAGATGTCGAGCGCCTTGTGCAGCAGCTTGTTGAGCGGGAAGTCCCACTCGCCGACGTACTCGACGGCCTCGCCGCCCGTGCCGACCTTGAACTGGATCAGTCCGAACAGGTGGTCGTTCTCGTCCAGGGTGTCACTGATGCCGCGCAGGTCGTAGACGCTTGCGCCGAGCGCGTAGGAGTCGCGCAGCATGCGCCACTGCATCGCGTTCGAGGGGCGGACCTCGCGCTTGTGGTTGGCCGAGGCGCCGTACGAGTACCAGACGTGCTGGCCGACGGTGAGCATCGTGGCGGCGGCCAGCGGCTCCCCCTCGTGAGTGGCGATGTACAGCCGCATCCGGTTGGGGTCCTCGGAGTTGAGGGCCGTCCACTGGCGCTGGAAGTAGCTGAGCGGGCGCGGGCGGAACTTGTCGCGCTCGGCCGTCACCTCGTACAGCTTCTGCCAGGTCGGCAGGTCCTCGTAGCCGCCCTGGACGACCTCGACGCCGGCCTTCTCGGCCTTCTTGATGTTGCGGCGCCACAGCTGGTTGAAGCCCTTGAGGACATCGTCCAGCGAGCGGTTGGCCAGCGGTACCTGGAAGACGTACCGGGGCTGGACGTCGCCGAAGCCGGCGCCGCCGTCCTCGGCCTGCTGCCAGCCCATCCGGCGCAGCTTGTCGGAGACTTCGAAGGCGCGGGGCTCGATGACGGAGGCCTCCACGTCGCGCAGGCGCTTGACCTCCGGGTCCTGGATACCGGCCTTGATGGCGGTCGAGTTCCAGCGGCGGATGACGACGGGCGGGCCCATCTTCACGGTGAAGGCGCCCTGCTGCTTGAGGTGCGCCAGCATCGGCTGGAGCCACTCTTCGAGGTTGGGGGCGTACCAGTTGATGACCGGGCCCTCGGGGAGGTACGCGAGGTACCGCTTCACCTTGGGCAGCTGTCGGTACAACACGAGTGCGGCGCCGACGAGTTCGCCGGACTGGTCGAACCATCCGAGGTTCTCGGAACGCCACTCGTTCTTCACGTCGGCCCACGCCGGGACCTGGCAGTGGCTAGCCGAGGGCAGGCTCTGGAGGTAGCCCAGGTGCTGCTCTCGGCTGATGGTCCTCAGGGACAGGCTCATGCGGGGCGTCTCCTCGGCGGCTTCGCTGGCTATGGCGCGAAGCCTACTGCGACGTGGGCGCCACCCATCTGGGGGACAGGCCGGGCCTGGGCCGGCGGGAGGCCGGCGCCCCGTCGCGGAGGCACCCCGTCAGCCCAGCCAGCCGCCGAAGAGACCGCCGTGCGCCATGCCGAGGAAGAAGCCGATGGCCGAGGCCCCGAGGCCGATGATCAGTGCTGTGCGCTCGCGTGTCGTGGCGGAGATGAACTGGCCGTAGAGCCCGGTGACGATCCCGATCAGCCCGGTCCACGAGCTGAGCAGGTGCAGGTTGTGGAAGAAGGCCGTGACGAACGCCACGGCGCCGAGGATCAGGGTGACGGCCACCAGGGTGTCCTGGAGCGGATGGGGCTTGCCGTCGGTCGCGAAGAGCGAGATGGAGGACTGGCGTCGCATTGCCTGTGCCATCGGAAGGCACCTCCTGGCTGCAGCAGAGCGGTGCTGCGGGCTTCCCGCGGCAGGAGCCGAAGGCATAGCACCGAGCACACCCGATGCATACAGATTGTGGCCTCCTCGTGCCGGATTTCAACCGGAAGGAGTCGAGGAGGTAGTCTGTACAGCTGCGCGGTGTCTGCTCTGCAGATGCCGTGCGCACGCATCACGACCCTCCTGCCACGGAACGACCGTGGCCGCTGAGTCCAAAGGAGGTGGGTTCCACATGCGTCACTACGAAGTGATGGTCATCCTCGACCCCGATCTCGAGGAGCGCGCTGTCTCCCCGCTGATCGAGAACTTCCTTTCTGTCGTCCGTGAGGGCAACGGAAAGGTCGAGAAGGTCGACACCTGGGGCCGTCGTCGTCTCGCTTACGAGATCAAGAAGAAGCCCGAGGGCATCTACTCGGTCATCGACCTTCAGGCCGAGCCTGCGGTCGTCAAGGAGCTTGACCGACAGCTGAACCTGAACGAGTCGGTTCTCCGGACCAAGGTCCTTCGCCCCGAGACCCACTGAACTTCGGTTCAGCGGTAATCGGGACCGAGTAGCACAGCAGCCCAGCAGCAATCCCCGCCGAGAGGTTCATCCATGGCAGGCGAGACCGTCATCACGGTCGTCGGCAATCTCGTCGACGACCCCGAGCTGCGCTTCACCCCCTCGGGTGCGGCGGTCGCGAAGTTCCGTGTCGCGTCCACTCCCCGCACCTTCGACAAGCAGACCAATGAGTGGAAGGACGGCGAAAGCCTGTTCCTGACCTGCTCGGTCTGGCGCCAGGCGGCTGAGAACGTCGCCGAGTCCCTTCAGCGGGGCATGCGCGTCATCGTGCAGGGCCGGCTGAAGCAGCGGTCGTACGAGGACCGTGAGGGTGTCAAGCGCACGGTCTACGAGCTGGACGTCGAGGAAGTCGGCCCCAGCCTGAAGAACGCCACGTCCAAGGTCACCAAGACCACTGGTCGCGGTGGTCAGGGTGGATACGGCGGCGGTGGCGGCGGTCAGCAGCAGGGCGGCGGCGGTGGCAACTGGGGCGGAGCCCCCAGTGGCGGCGCTGCTCCCCAGGGCGGCGGAGCTCCCTCCGACGACCCCTGGGCGTCCAGTGCGCCGGCCGGCGGCCAGCAGCAGGGCGGCGGCGGTGGCGGTTGGGGCGGAAGCTCCGGCGGCTCCGGCGGTGGCTACTCGGACGAGCCGCCCTTCTAGGGCAGCTCGCACCCCCACTTCTTGATTTCACAGGAGAGACACAATGGCGAAGCCGCCTGTGCGCAAGCCTAAGAAGAAGGTCTGCGCGTTCTGCAAGGACAAGACCGCGTACGTGGACTACAAGGACACGAACATGCTGCGGAAGTTCATTTCCGACCGTGGCAAGATCCGTGCCCGCCGCGTCACCGGCAACTGCACGCAGCACCAGCGTGACGTCGCCACGGCTGTGAAGAACAGCCGTGAGATGGCACTGCTGCCCTACACGTCCACCGCGCGATAAGGAAAGGGTGACCGAATAATGAAGATCATCCTGACCCACGAGGTCTCTGGCCTCGGCACCGCCGGCGACGTCGTCGACGTCAAGGACGGCTACGCCCGCAACTACCTGGTCCCGCGTGGTTTCGCGATCCGCTGGACCAAGGGTGGCGAGAAGGACGTGGCGCAGATCCGCCGCGCCCGCAAGATCCACGAGATCGCGACGATCGAGCAGGCCAACGAGTTCAAGGCCAAGCTCGAGAACGTCAAGGTCCGTCTGGCCACCCGCGCGGGTGACGCCGGTCGTCTCTTCGGTTCCGTCACGCCCTCCGACATCGCCACGGCGATCGAGGCGTCCGGTGGCCCGAAGGTCGACAAGCGCCGCGTGGAGCTGGGCTCCCCGATCAAGACCCTCGGCTCGTACCAGGTCTCCGTGCGTCTGCACGCTGACGTGGCCGCGACCGTCGGCATCGAGGTCGTCGCCGCCTAAGGGCTGCGCATGAAGGGCCGCACCCCCGTGGGGGTGCGGCCCTTCTTCGTTGTTTCACGTGAAACACGTGCGCGTGCATCGGCCCTGTTTCACGTGAAACATCGCTCCAGGGCTACAGCGGGCTCCCCCGGGCCACCCGGGTCTACCGGGTGGCTCCGGCGACCAGCCAGCGGCCCGAGCGGGCGCGCAGCTGGAGGGTGACCATCCGGACCAGCATCATCAGGGTCATGGCGCACCAGAGGGCCGTCAGCCCGCCGCCCAGGGCCGGGACGAGCAGGGCTGCCGGGGCGAATACGGCGAGGGTCAGCAGCATGGCCCAGGCCAGGTAGCGGCCGTCGCCCGCGCCCATCAGGACGCCGTCGAGGACGAAGACGATGCCGGAGACGGGCTGTGAGACGGCCACCACGAGCAGGGCCGGCAGCAGGGCGTCTTCGACGACGGGGTCGCTCGTGAAGAGCGGGATGAACACCGGGCGGGCCGCGATGACGAGGAGCCCCAGGACGATGCCGGAGACGATCCCCCACTGGACCATGCGGCGGCAGGCGGCCTTGGCTCCTTCGGTGTCCCCCGCTCCGAGGTAGCGGCCGATGATGGCCTGCCCGGCGATCGCGATCGCGTCGAGGGCGAAGGCGAGAAGGCTCCACAGGGAGAGCAGGATCTGGTGGGCCGCGATGTCGGCGTCCCCGAGGCGCGCGGCCACGGCGGTCGCGATCAGCAGGACCGCCCGCAGGGACAGGGTGCGGACCAGCAGGGGCGCACCGGCCTGTGCACAGGCCCGGATGCCTTCGGCGTCGGGCTTCAGGGAGGCGCCGTGCCTGCGAGCGCCCCGGACGACCACGACCAGGTAGGCGGCGGCCATGGCGCACTGGGCGATCACCGTGCCCCAGGCGGAGCCGGCGATGCCGAGGCCGGCTCCGTAGACGAGGGCGACGTTCAGGGCTCCGTTGAGGGCGAAGCCGCCGATGGCTACGTAGAGCGGGGTCCGGGTGTCCTGGAGGCCGCGGATGACACCGGTGGCGGCGAGCACCACGAGCATCGCGGGGATGCCGAGGGCGGAGATCCGCAGGTAGGTGATCGCGTACGGGGCGACGGTGTCGGAGGCCCCGAAGAAGGAGATCAGGGTGGGCGCCGTGGGCAGGACGACGGCGACGACGGCCGCGCCGAGGAGCAGGGCGAGCCAGATGCCGTCCATGCCCTGCCGGATGGCGGCCTGGAGGTCGCCCGCGCCGACGCGGCGGGCCACGGCCGCGGTGGTGGCGTAGGCGAGGAAGACGAAGATGCTCACGGCGGTGGTGAGCAGTGCGGCCGCGATGCCGAGACCGGCCAGCTGGGGTGTGCCGAGGTGGCCCACGATGGCGCTGTCGGCCATCACGAAGAGGGGTTCGGCGACGAGGGCGCCGAAGGCGGGGACGGCGAGTGCGAGGATCTCGCGGTCGTGCCGTCTCGGGGCAGCCTTCGGCGCGGTGGGGGCCTGTCTCATGTGCTCAATCTAATCTTCCACAGGTAATAGACGCAAGGCCTTTTGGATCCTTACCGATGCGTCGATTCGAGCGTTCGTCCCACCTCGTTGGAGGCGATCTTGAGACAGTGGCCAAGATTTTTCCCGCCCACGGTCGGTGGAGGGTGAAAGGCCAGGTCAGATGGTGTGAGTGGGTGGGTCGGGTGATTTTGTCCACAGTACTGTCCCCCGGTCCGTGCACAGCTTCCGGGGAGTTACCCACAGCATTGGCGCCGTCATCCACACCTCATCCACACAGCCTGTGGATAACAAGATTGGCTGACGTCGCTCCCGGCCCTACCGTGGGTCGATGTCCGACTCGCCGAGAGCCGATTCGGGTGCCCCAAATGTCAGAGCCGTGTCGTAGAAAGAGTGACACGGCAAGGTCCGCGTTGCGGACGGGAGGAGGCGGCCCGGTGAGCATGTCCGAGCCCATGGACGACCCCTGGGCCGACAGCGGTCCAGGTGACCGTCTGCCCGCCCGTACGCGCCGCAACGGCGAAGGCCGTGGCCGCGGGGACGAACAGAGTGACCGAGGCCGCGAGGGCGGCTCCTGGGACGGCGGTGGCGGCGGCTTCGAGCGGGTCCCGCCGCAGGACCTCGACGCCGAGCAGTCCGTCCTCGGCGGCATGCTGCTGTCCAAGGACGCCATCGCCGACGTGGTCGAGGTGCTCAAGGGGCACGACTTCTACCGTCCGTCGCACGAGACGATCTACCAGGCCATCCTCGACCTGTACGCCAAGGGAGAGCCGGCCGACCCGATCACCGTCAGCGCCGAGCTGACCCGGCGCGGTGAGATCAGCAAGGTCGGCGGGGCCCCCTACCTGCACACCCTGGTCCAGTCGGTCCCCACGGCGGCGAACGCCGAGTACTACGCGGAGATCGTCCACGAGCGGGCGGTCCTGCGCCGGCTGGTCGCGGCCGGCACGAAGATCACACAGATGGGCTACGCCGCCGACGGGGACGTCGACGAGATCGTCAACAGCGCCCAGGCCGAGATCTACGCCGTCACCGAGCAGCGGACCTCCGAGGACTACCTGCCGCTCGGCGACATCATGGAAGGCGCCCTCGACGAGATCGAGGCGATCGGTTCGCGCAGCGGCCAGATGTCGGGCGTCCCGACCGGCTTCACGGACCTGGACTCGCTGACCAACGGACTGCACCCGGGCCAGATGATCGTCATCGCGGCCCGTCCCGCCATGGGTAAGTCCACCCTCGCGCTGGACTTCGCCCGTGCCTGTTCCATCAAGGCCAATCTGCCCAGCGTCATCTTCTCCCTCGAAATGGGGCGCAACGAGATCGCGATGCGCCTGCTCTCGGCTGAGGCCCGGGTGGCCCTGCACCACATGCGCTCCGGCACGATGACGGACGACGACTGGACCCGGCTGGCCCGCCGGATGCCGGACGTCTCCGCCGCCCCGCTCTACATCGACGACTCCCCGAACCTGTCGATGATGGAGATCCGAGCGAAGTGCCGACGCCTCAAGCAGCGCAACGACCTGTCGCTCGTCGTCATCGACTACCTCCAGCTGATGCAGGCGGGTGGCTCGCGCCGGCCCGAGAGCCGTCAGCAGGAAGTCTCCGACATGTCCCGAAACCTCAAGCTCCTGGCAAAGGAGCTGGAGGTCCCGGTGATCGCGCTGTCCCAGCTGAACCGTGGTCCCGAGCAGCGCACCGACAAGAAGCCGATGGTCTCCGACCTGCGTGAGTCCGGCTCGATCGAGCAGGACGCCGACATGGTGATCCTGCTGCACCGCGAGGACGCGTACGAGAAGGAGTCCCCCCGGGCGGGCGAGGCGGACCTGATCGTGGCGAAGCACCGTAACGGTCCTACGGCCACCATCACCGTGGCCTTCCAGGGCCATTATTCGCGGTTCGTGGACATGGCCAACACGTAGCATCCGCACCATGGATGCCGCATTGCACGATCTTGTCCTCCTGCCCGCGACCCGGCGTGCGCTGAGCCACCGGATCGCGGTCGCGCAGCGCGAAGGCCGGGCGCCCTCCCTGGTGGCGGCCGTGGTGCGGAACGGCGAGGTGGTCTGGGAGGGGTCCCGGACCATGGTCGAGGGCCATGGTCCCGATGGGAACGTGCAGTACCGGATCGGGTCGATCACCAAGACGTTCACCGCCGTGCTGGTGATGCGGCTGCGGGACGAGGGCCTGCTGGGACTGGGCGACCCGATCGAGAAGTTCCTTCCGGGCACGGGAGTCGGAGAGGTGACGGTCGGACAGTTGCTGTCCCACACCTCAGGACTGGCGGCGGAGACGCCCGGCGAGTGGTGGGAGCGCACGGCGGGCACCCTGCGGCCGGAGCTCTCGGACGTCCTGGGCGAGAGCCCCTTCCGTTTCGAACCCGGTCGGCGCCACCACTACTCCAACCCGGGCTACACGCTGCTCGGTTCGCTCGTCGAGGCGGTCCGCGGACGGTCGTGGGAAGAAGCGCTCCGCGCCGAGGTGCTGGAGCCGCTGGGGCTGGAGCGCACGACGGCGCAGCCGGCGGCCCCGCACGCCGGCGGCTGGGCCGTGCACCCGTGGGCGGACGTGATGATGCCGGAACCCCTGGAGGACCTCGGGCTCATGGCCCCGGCCGGCCAGCTGTGGTCCACCACCGGTGATCTGGCGAAGTTCGCCGCCTTCCTCGTACGGGGCGACGCGCGTGTGCTGAGCGCCGAGTCCGTACGGGAGATGCGGACGTCGGCCACTCCCCCGGAGCCGGGCTTGGCCGACCTGGGATACGGGCTCGGGGTGCAGCTGACGCAGAGCGGCGGGCGCCGGCTCGCGGGCCACTCCGGCTCGCTGCCCGGCTTCCTCGCGGGCCTGTGGCTGAGCGAGGCGGACGACGTGGCGGCGGTGGCGCTGGCCAACTGCACTTCGGGGCTCGCGGTTTCCACGCTGGCGGCCGACCTGGTGGCCATCGTCGCCGAGGCCGAGCCGCGGATCCCCGAGCCGTGGCGGCCGCTGCGGGAGGCCGATCCCGTCGCACTGGAGCTCTGCGGACCTTGGTACTGGGGTACGTCGGCCCAGGTCGTACGGCTGACCTACGACGGATTCCTGGAGCTGGGCCCGGTGGGCGCGACCGGCCGGGCCGCCCGGTTCCGGCCGGAGCCGGACGGCAGCTGGACCGGACTCGGCGGCTACTACGCGGGTGAGTCGCTGCGGGCCGTACGGCGGCCGGACGGATCGGTGAGCCACCTCGATCTCGCCTCGTTCGTGTTCACCCGGGAGCCCTACGACCCGAGTTCCCCGGTGCCCGGCGGGGTCGACCCGCAGGGCTGGCGGGGCATCGGCTAGCGGACCGCCCTCACCCCGCTGTGAGTTCACGCTCCAGTGGGGTGCGGAAGCGCGGGGTGACGCGGGCCTCCCCCAGCCAGGCGGCGAGCCGGACGGCCTCGGCGGCGACGGCCATCCCGGCTTCGCTGCCGGGGCCGCCCAGCAGCCGGTGGACGATCTCGCCGTCGCCGCGCTGGGCCCAGCCGCCGACGATCTCTCCGTTCCACCACACGGTGGGGCCGATGTTGCCGGAGCGGTCGAAGAGGGCCGGCCGGTGGGCTGGGTCGAGGTGGAAGCCCCGGTCCACCCAGCCCATCGCGCTCGGGTCCAGGGCGGGCAGCAGGGCGACCCAGGGCTCCGACTCGGGTTCGGGCCCGATGTCACCGGGGCAGACGAGGGCGGTGGCGCCGTCCTCGAGCCGGACCTCGTCGGGGCCGACGGCCGCGAGGGCCTTGCGGACCTCGGTGAGGGTCCAGCCCGTCCACCACTTGAGGTCGGCCTCGGTGGCCGGACCGTAGGCGTGCAGCCACCGGCGGGCGATCTCGGCGCGGGCCCCGGCCGCGGGCACGGCGGGCCACGGCTCGGTGTGGGTCCAGCGGTACTGGCTGGAGGTCCACGATCCCCGGGGCCGGTCCCGGCGGATCCGGCCGTCGGCTGCCAGCAGGCGGATGACACGGGTGGCGACCCCGGTCTCGGTCTCGTAGTTCTTGCCCCGGCCGTAGACGAACTTCCGGCGCAGGGCGGGGACGGCCGTGGAGAGCTGGCTGCCGGTGGAGGGGCCGTGCGCGTCGAGCGCCTCCAGCACGGCGCTCTCCACCTGGGCCAACCAGTCCGCGTCCAGGCCCTGACCGTCCTCGTCGAGGTGCTTGAGGAAGGTACGGCGCTCCTTCACGGCGATGCCGCGGGCGGTGGAGGCGTCGACGTACGGGGCGAGTCCGGTGGAGACGGCGAAGAGCGTGTTGCGCATGCTGAGCAGCCGTACGAGGGTCACGTCCTCGTACAGTGCCTGCTCGATCGTGGTGGGAGCGCCTCCGCTCAGCCTGGCGCGGGCGGAGAGGAAGACGGTCGCGGCATCGGTGGCGTGCAGGGCGACGACGCAGTCCGCAGCCTCGTGCACGGTGGCGGCGTGTGCCGACGGGGCCAGGCGGTGCCTGCGGCCGAGGCGCCGGCGGCGCTCCGCGGTGGTGATGAGGGGAAGGCTGCTCATCCTCCCGATCGTAGGCCGGGCGCCCGACAGCGGCCCGGCCCACGCACGGGACCTCAGAGCTGGAGCTTGAATCCGACGTGGGACGCGGTGAAGCCGAGCCGCTCGTAGAAGCGGTGGGCGTCGGTGCGGGTCACGTCCGAGGTGAGCTGGACGAGTTGGCAGTTCTCGGCACGTGACTGCTCGATCGCCCATTCGATGAACCGGGTGCCCAGCCCGCTGCCGCGCTCGTCGGCGTGGACCCGTACGCCCTCGATGATGGAACGGGTGCTCCCCTTGCGGGAGAGTCCGGGGACGATCGTCAGCTGGAGGGTGCCGACGACGCGGCCCGCGCGGACGGCGACGACCACGTGCTGGTGGGGGTCGTCCGTCAGCCGCTTGAGGGCAGCCGCATAGGGGGCGAGGTCCTCCGGGGACTCCCGGGTGGCGCCGAGCGGGTCGTCCGCGAGCATCGCGACGATCTCAGGCAGGTCCTCTTCGGTGGCGGAACGGATGAGCAGGCCGGAGTCGCTGTCGGTCATGGTCTGGTGCTCCTCGCTCAGCCCGCCGCCACGGTGAGCGGTGCCCACCGGCGGGTCCAGTCGCCGGGCAGCCCGGGGATGTCCCGGGTCATGACGGTGTTGAAGGCCACGGAGCCGAGACCGCGGTCCTTGAGCCAGCCGAGCAGCTCCTCGTGACGTACGTCGACATCGGTACGCAGGGGCCGGTCCGTGGACGCGGCGAGAGCGGTCACGAGGGCCTGGGCCGCGCCGGTGTCACGGGCCACCAGGGGCCCGATGACATGGGTCTCCATGTTCGGCCAGATCGCTCCGTAGCCGATCAGCTCGCCAGAGGGGTCCTCGGCGACCAGCAGCCGGTCCGTGAAGGCCGGCAACCGGGTGACCAGATGAGTCCGGTCGGTACCGAAGACCTCGGCGTCCAGCCGGAGGATCCGCGAGATGTCCTCGGCGCCTGCGGGCCTGACGCGGACGGTGTCCTGCGCGGGACCGGTGGCGTCCGGGCTGAAGGAGCCCCGGAGCATCTCGGCGCGGCCGGTGGTCTCGAAGCCGAGCTCCTCGTAGAGGGGCCGGCCGTACGGGGTGGAGTGCAGGGTGAGCGGAACGCCCTTGAGGACCTCGTCGCAGACATACGTCATCAGGCGCCGGCCCAGACCCTGGCGGGCGTAGCGTTCGGCGACCAGGACCATGCCGATGGCGGCAAGTTCGGGATCGGCCAGCGGAGGTCCGTACCGGGTGACCACGCAGGCCGTGGCCAGTCCCCTTCCGTCGGGGGCGTCGATGCCGTAGCCGTGTCCGGCGGCGAGCAGCAGACCCCACTTGTGGTCCTCGCGGGGCCAGCCGCGGTCTTCGGAGAGATCGGCGCAGTGGCGGAGGTCGTCCACGGTCAGTGCGCGGATCGGGAGGGAGGCGAGATGTGGTGGTGTCACGCGCCCAGACTGGTTCATCGAAGGCGACCCGGTCCAGAGGATTTGGGATGGATGTTTCACGTGAAACATCCACCCGAGGTCCGTGGGCGGCACCCACTGTTTCACGGGAAACGAAGGTACTAGCCTCGACGGTTATGACCCTCCTTCACCTGTTCGACCTCGACGGGACGCTGATGTACGGCTCGGCCTCGCCGGTCGAGATCTCGCGCCAGCTCGGGCTGTCCGACGAGATCGCCGAGTTGGAGCGGGCCTTCGCCGCACGGGAGCTCCAGCCGCACCAGTTCGCACTGGCGGCGCAGACGCTCTGGGCGGAGCTGACCCCGGCACACGTCCGGGCCGCGTTCGACGGGGCTCCGTGGCTGTCGGGGATCCGGGAGGTCTGGCAGGAGATCCGGGGGCGCGGGGACTACTGCGCGGTCATCTCGCTGTCGCCGTCGTTCTTCGTGGAGCTGCTGCTGGAGTGGGGTGCGCACGCCGCGCACGGCTCGGTCTTCCCGGAAGTGCCCTTCACCCGGCTGGTGGACGTGGCCGGGATCCTGACGCCGGAGGGGAAGGTGACGATCGCCGACCGGCTGTGCGAGCAGTTCGGCGTGACCCGGGCCGATTGTGTCGCGTACGGGGACTCCAGTACCGACGTGGCGCTCTTCGCGGCGGTCCCGCTCTCGGTCGCGGTGAACGCCCGGCCCTACCTGGTGGAGCGTGCGACGCACGTGTACGAGGGCCGGGACCTGCGCGAGGCATACCAGCTGACAGGGGTGGCGCGCACGGGAGTTGAGGCATCTTAAGGGGAAAGTGGGTTCGAAACGCGGAATTCCCGCATTTCCCCGCAAGCTCTGGGGCGGACTGGCACGCTGTGAAACCCGGAACCACGGATTCGAAGGCCGTGGCGCGTGCAGACCTACCGAGATGCTCGAAGCGAGGCACCGCATGGACGCTCCGCCCACCAGATCGGCAAGACGGGGGTCATCCCGGATACCGTCCGGGGACGGGGCGCCCGAGCCCTCCCCCGAACCCTCTCCCGATGCGGTGCTCATCCGCCGGACCCTCGCGGAGATCGCACCCGTCGCCGACAAGGTGACCTCTTACTTCTACGCCGTCGTCTTCACGGGATACCCGGACCTGCGGGGGCTGTTCCCCGCCGCGATGGACGTACAGCGCGACCGGCTGCTGAAGGCGCTGCTGACGGCCGCCGAGCACATCGACAACCCCGAGGTGCTCACCGCCTACCTGCGCCGGCTGGGCACGGGACACCGCAAGTACGGAACCCTGCCCGAGCACTATCCGCCGGTGGGAGAGGCCCTGATCGGGGCGCTGTCCAAGTACGCGGAGGCCACTTGGGGGCCGGAGACCGAAGCCGCCTGGGTGCGGGCGTACACCGCGATCTCCCAGATCATGATCGACGCGGCGGCCGAGGACGTGCCCAAGGCGCCGCCGTGGTGGCACGCGGAGGTGGTCTCGCACGATCTGCGCACCTCCGACATCGCGGTGCTCACCGTCCGCCCCGACCAGCCCTACCCCTTCCTCGCGGGTCAGTACACGACCCTGGAGACTCCGTGGTGGCCGCGGATCTGGCGGCACTATTCCTTCGCCTCGGCGCCGCGTGCGGACGGACTGCTGTCCTTCCACGTCAAGGCCGTTCCGGCGGGATGGGTCTCCAACGCGCTCGTCCGGCACGCCCGCCCCGGCGACGTGCTGCGGCTCGGGCCCCCGGCGGGATCGATGGTGGTGGACCACAGCACCGACAACGGGATGCTGTGCCTGGGCGGCGGGACGGGCATCGCCCCGATCAAAGCGCTGATCGAGGACGTGGCCGAGCACGGAGAGCGGCGCCCGGTGGAAGTGTTCTTCGGGGCGCGCAGCGACGACGACCTGTACGACAAGGACACGCTGCTGGGGCTGCAGCGCTCGCACCCCTGGCTGTCGGTGCGCCCGGTGGTCTGCGACGAGGGTCTGGCCGGACAACTGCCCCAGGCCGTCGGCACCCACGGGCCCTGGAGCTCGTACGACGCGTTCGTCTCGGGGCCGGCCGCGATGATCCGCAGTGGGGTGGACGCGCTGAAGAGGATCGGGATCCCCGGGGAGCGGATCCGGCACGACGAGGTGGAGGAACTGGCGGGCGTCGCCGGCTGATTCCGGCGGCGGCGCCCGCGTGCGGTGGGTCAGCCCAGGTCGGGGGCGTGCATCGCGCGCACGCCCTCGATGTTGCCGTCGAGGTAGTGGCGCAGGGACAGCGGGACGAGATGTACCGCGGCGATACCGACGCGGCTGAAGGGCACGCGGACGATCTCGTACTCGCCCTCCGGCTCGTCGATCTCGGGGCCGTGCCGCTGACTGGGGTCCATGGATTCGAGATGGCAGACGAAGAAGTGCTGCACCTTGACGCCGGTCACTCCCCCGTCGGCGATGTGCTCGACGGTGTCGACGAAGCAGGGCACGACATCTGTGATCTTCGCGCCGAGTTCCTCGTGGAGTTCTCGGTGGAGGGCGTCGACGACGGTCAGGTCCGAGGGCTCCACGCCCCCGCCGGGGGTGAGCCAGTACGGGTCGACGCCGGGTTTGGTCCGCTTGATGAGGATCAGGTCGCCACCGTCGAGCAGAATCGCGCGGGCGGTGCGTTTGACCACTGGACGTTCGGTCATGGGAGAAGAGTGGCCCAGACTTCCCCTTCTGAAACGCGTGCCGGTGAAACCCGCCGGGCGGGGATCCGGGCGGTCCGAGCCGCAGGACAGCGTTCTCGGACCGCCCTCGGGCAGGCGGTCAGCTCTGCGCGGCCGCCAGGTCGAGTGCCCGCAGGACGTCAGTGACCAGGTCCTCGGTGTCTTCGGCCCCGGCGGAGAAGCGGATGAAGCCCTCCGGAACGTTGTCGCCGCCCCACCGTCGGCGGCGCTCCGCGGTGGACCGCACCCCACCGAAACTGGTGGCGTCCTCGACGAGCCGCAGGGCGGCCATGAACCGTTCCGCGTGCGCGCGGTCGGGCAGGGTGAAGGAGACCACGGAGCCGAAGCCGCGCATCTGCCGCGCGGCCGTCTTGTGGGACGGGTCCGTCGGCAGGCCCGGGTAGCGCAGCCCGGTGACGTCGCCGCGGTCGGCGAGGGCCTCGGCGACGGCGAGGGCGTTGGCCCACTGGCGCTGGGCGCGCAGCTGGATCGTGGACAGGGACCGGTGGGCGAGCCAGGCCTCCATGGGGCCGGGGATCGCGCCGACCACCTTGCGCCAGCGGCGGATGCCGGCGGCGAGCTCGGCGTCGCGGCAGACGACGTACCCGAGGAGCAGGTCACCGTGGCCGGTCAGGCCCTTGGTGCCGCTGGCCACCGAGAAGTCGGCGCCCAGTTCGAGGGGCCGCTGTCCGAGCGGGGTCGCGAGGGTGTTGTCGACGGCGACGAGGGTTCCGCCGGCGTGCGCCGCGTCCACGAGGCGCCGTACGTCGCAGACGTCGAGCCCCGGGTTGGACGGGGTCTCCAGCCACAGCAGCCGGGCTCCGTCGAGAACCGGGAGCTGGGCGTCCTCGCCGGTGGGGGCGGTGCGCACGTGGACCCCGTAGGCCTCCAGCTGCTCCCGTACGAGGGGCAGCGCCTGGTAGCCGTCGTCGGGCAGGACGACGGTGTCGCCGGGGCGTGCCTGGGAGAGCAGGACGGCGGATACGGCGGCCATGCCGGAGGCGAAGACGACCGTGTCCACCCCGTCCAGGCCGGGGGCCTCCAGCTCTCCGATGGCCCGCTCCAGCAGGGTCCAGGTGGGGTTGGTGTCGCGGCCGTAGGTGTAGGGGCCCTCGACGTCGCCGGGGAGGTGGAAGTGGGCGGCGAAGACGGGGCCGGGCAGCGGCGGCTCGTTCTTGACGGGCTCCGGCAGACCGGCGCGGACGGCGACGGTGCCGTCGCCGAGCCGCTCGGACGCCGGGGGCACGGGGGCGGGGGCGTTCATGGGGTGTGCTCCTTCACGGCTTCGCTTACGGCGGCCAGCAGGCCGGGGCTCGCCGCCTCGACCAGGTGCAGGCACTCCTCGAATCCTTCGAGGGGGCCGTAGTAGGGGTCCGGTACGTCGGCCTGTGCGGTCGGGGCCGCCGGATCGTAGGACCGCAGCAGCCGGACCTTGGCGGCGTCCTCCGGGGTGGGGGCGAGCGCCCTGAGGTCGCGCAGGTGTCCGGCGTCGAGCGCGATGACGAGGTCGAGGCCGGCGAACCAGGAGGCCCGGAACTGCCGGGCCCGGTGTCCCGGCTCGTATCCGGCGGCTTCCAGGACGGCCACGGTGCGCGGGTCGGCCCCGTCGCCCTCGTGCCAGCCGCCGGTGCCGGCGCTGTCGACCTCGACCAGGCCCGAGAGCCCGGCGTCGGCCACACGGGAGCGGAAGACCGACTCGGCCATGGGTGAGCGGCAGATGTTGCCGGTGCAGACGAAGCACACGCGGTACATGGGCGCCCGGCTTCAGTTCTTGTCGGGCAGGACCATGTTCGCGGCCCAGGAGACGATGGAGACGATCAGGGCGCCGACGATCGCCGACCAGAAGAAGTTCTCCACGTGGAAGCTGAGGTCGAACTGCTTCGCCAGCCATGAGGTCAGCAGCAGCATCGCCGCGTTCACCACGATGGTGAAGAGGCCGAGGGTGAGGACGAAGAGCGGCAGCGAGAGCAGCTTCACCACGGGCTTGACGATGAGGTTGACCAGGCCGAAGATCAGCGCGACCAGGATCAGGGAGAGTGCTTGGTGGCCCTTGCTGGTGTCGTCCTCCAGCGTGATGCCCGAGACGAGCCAGATGGCGACGGCCAGGGCTGCCGCGTTGGCGAGGGTCTTGACTACGAAATTCGTCATGTGTCTGATCGTTGCAGAGAAGGTCCCGGTGGAACATCAGCTGATCTGCGGATGCTTGCCGGACGAGAGCGCACAAGGGGTACAAAGAAGATGAAGGCCTTCCGGCTGGACGAGCTCGAGGCCGAGCGGGCCGCGAACGAGGGTGCCTACCTGCAGTTCCTGCGCGAGCGGAACATGTCGGTCGGGCTCTACGCGCTGGACGCCGGGCAGAACGATCCCCAACAGCCGCACGGCCAGGACGAGGTGTACTTCGTCGTCAGCGGCCGGGCCTCGATCACCGTCGGGGAGGAGACGACGATGGTCGCCAACGGGAGCGTGGTCTACGTGCCGGCCGGGGTGCCGCACAAGTTCCACCACATCACCGAGAACCTGAAGGTAATGGTCGTCTTCTCTCCGCCGGAAGGGTGAACGGACCCGGGGTCTGAGGGTCCGGAGCCCCGTCCCCCTAGGGGTCGGATCAGGGGACTACGGGGGCTCGCGGGCCCCCGTCGGGAGCCGTGGCCTCCTAGCATCGAGAGCAGGAGTTCACCGGACTAGACGGACTAGACGGACTAGGAAGAAGAGGTCGAGGACATGGAAGGCATCCGAGGGATATTCGAGGGCATGCCCTGGTGGGTCAAGTGGGTCGCCGTCCCGCTGCTGGTGCTGTTCGTCTTCGGTGGTGTGATCACCAGCATCATCGGTGCGCTGATCGGCTTCCTCTTCAAGGCGCTGCTCCTCGTGGCCCTCGTCGGAGGCCTGATCTTCGTCGTCAGGAAGTTCAAGGGCACCAAGTCGAAGTCCTCTGCCGGAGAGTGGTAGAACTGGCGCAAGCAGGGTCACAGTGGGATTAACCCAGCTGAGGGAACGTGAAGCGCTAAACCGCTCACAGCCCGGGAATCGGCGGATAGAGTGGCAATCTGTGCCGTTCCCTGGGCACCGAACGCCGGTACTGCCGCTCTGACCTGCGGTTCTTTGTTACAGCCACCGAGCACGACCCCCAGGAGTCACGGCACGCGCGGGGGCGGCCCCCGCAGGGCGGGCCCCCCCAAGGCTCGCCGCCACGCCTGGGGGTGAGCTTTGTCTTCGGTTCACAATGCCGGTGTGCCGACTCTGATCGGTTCGGTGCAGCGGGCACTGAGGCTGCTCGAAGCCGTGGGTTCCCATAGCGAGGGAGCCCCGGCGAAACAACTGGCGCGCGAGGCCGGGCTCCCGCTTCCCACCGCGTACCACCTGTTGCGCACCCTGACGCACGAGGGCTATCTGCGACGGGAGAGCGGGGTCTTCGTCCTGGGCGATGCCGCGGGCCGTCTGGCCGGTGGCGGGCTTCAGCAGAAACGTCGCAGCATGATCCTCGACTCCCTCGCGCACTTCCGCGACGCGGTCGGTGCCCCCGTCTACTTCGCGGTCTACCGCGAGGGTGAAATCGAGGTCGTGGGTGTCTCGGACACCCCGGCGAACCCGGCCTGTGAAGAGTGGGCCGACTTCCGCGAGACCGGCCACGCGCACGCCATCGGGCAGTGCCTGCTCGGCCAGCTCGACGAGAAGGCGCGCAAGGACTACTACGACCGTCACCCGGTCGAGGCCATCACCCCCTACACCGTGCGGGATTTGAGGGCTCTGGAGCTGCGGATCGGCTCCATGGAGCGGATGCAGCCGGTGACAGAGCGTCAGGAATACGCCCTGGGCACGGTGTGCGCGGCCATCCCCATCACGGCCGGCGACACCGCCGCGACCATGGCGATTTCTCTCCCTCTGCACCAGGAGAATCGATTGCTGTATGCGGTCGATCGGCTACGGAGTGAAGTAGGCGCGCTGTTGAGCACCCTCTCGTTCTCTATCAGTATCTGAAAACTCACTCCTTGTGATCTGCAAGCGCTTACACCACTCTTGTCAAGAGGGCCTTGGGGGATCATTCCTGGCCACTTCCACTACAGCGGGGTAGGCAATGCGCGAGTCGGTACAGGCAGAGGTCATGATGAGTTTCCTCGTTTCCGAGGAGCTCTCGTTCCGGATCCCGGTGGAGCTCAGGTACGACGCTCGTGATCCCTACGCAGTTCGCCTGACCTTCCACCTTCCCGGAGATGCGCCCGTGACCTGGGCGTTCGGCCGGGAGCTTCTTCTGGACGGCATCAACAAGCCGTGCGGTGACGGCGATGTCCACATCGCCCCGACCGATCCGGAGGAACTGTCCGATGTCCACATCCGGCTGCAAGTAGGCGCAGACCGGGCACTCTTCCGCGCGAGCGCGGCGCCACTCGTGGCGTTCCTCGACCGCACCGACCGGATCGTCCCGCTCGGCCAGGAGCGCAACCTCGGCGACTTCGAGGAGAACCTCGACGAGGCGCTCGACAAGATCCTCGCGGAATCGCAGCAGAACGAGCAGAACGCGGGCTGAACGAAGCCCGGCCGGACATCCGCTGACCAGGGTGTGCCGGCACTGATTACCGCACCATCTGCATTACCTGCACCATCTGCATCATCCGCACCACCTGCATGACCGGATCCACGCACCACGGCTCAGCGTGCCGACGCGCTGAGCGCTCCACCTTGCCGTTCCTCACGACCGGCCGTGTGCGCGAACTGACCAGTCGCGCCCGCCGGTCCGCCTTTCAGCGCTTGCGCCGCCGACCCCGGCCGCCGCGGAGCGGCCCCGAGGCCGCTGTGGCCGCCGGGGATTCCGCGCGGTCGGCGGACACCACCAGCGCGGCCAGCGCCGTCGTCACGGGTACCGAGGCGACCAGTCCGATGGAGCCCACGAGGGTTCGTACGATCTCCTCCGCGACCAGCTCGCTGTTGGCCACCGAGCCCATACTGCTGTTCGCGATCGAGAACAGGAGGAGCAGCGGCAACGCCGCTCCCGCATAAGCCAGTACCAGGGTGTTCACCACCGAGGCAATGTGGTCGCGGCCGATGCGGATGCCCGCCCGGTAGAGCCCGCGCGGTCCCATCGACGGGTCTGCCTGGTGGAGTTCCCAGACCGCCGAGGTCTGAGTGACGGTCACGTCGTCAAGTACGCCGAGCGATCCGATGATGACACCCGCAAGCAGCAAACCGCTCATGTCGATGTTCGGGTAGAGCCCGTGGATCAGGCCGGTGTTGTCGTCGGTGTTGCCGCTGAGGAAGGCCCAGTCGATGAACAGCGAGCCCAGCAGGCCGATCAGCAGCAGCGAGATGATCGTGCCGAGGACCGCGACCGAGGTGCGGGCCGTCAGCCCGTGGCACATGTAGAGCGCGATCAGCATGATCGCGCTGGCTCCGACCACGGCCACGACCAGCGGATTCGACCCCTGCAGGATCGCGGGGAGGATGAAGAGGGTCAGCACCGCGAAGCTGACGGCGAGGGCGATGAGCGCGAACAGTCCGCGCATCCGCCCGACGAGGACCACCGCGAGGGCGAAGATGCCCGCGAGCAGGGCCATCGGCAGCTTGCGGTTCACGTCGATCACGGAGTACTGGAGGTCCCGGGGCGCGTCCGGGGCGTATGCGACCACGACGTCCTGGCCGTCCGTCAACTGTCTGGGCGCGCCCGGCTGGACGATCTCGACGAACTCTCGGCCCTTGTCGGGGCCGCTGCCGACCCTGATGGTGGCCTTCTTGCACTCGCCGGTCTGCGCCGCGAGGGCCTCGCGCCCCTCGGGGGTGGAGGTGTCGCCGGTGGCCGGCACCTGCGCGGCGTTCACGGATTTGCAGTCGACGTTTTGGAGCGCGACGACCGTGGCCTCCTGGGTCTGCCGGTCGAAGCCGACCCCGGTGCGTTCGTGGCCCGGCGCGCCACCGGGCCAGAGCACCGCCATGCCGATCACGACGGCGGCCGCGAAGGGGATCAGCACGGCCGCGATCACCTTGCGCAGGTGCTTCGATACGGGGGCCGCCGGGCCATGGCTGTGCGCATGGCCGTGGGAGTGTCCGGGAGACCGGTCGGGCGAGTGACCCGGGTCCGCGTGCGCGTGGCCTGCGTGGTCGGAATGGCCAGCGGGATCCGTGGGCTCGGTGGGGGGCTGCGGCGAGGACGTCACTGACTGATCATCGCAACAGATGAGGGGGCCCACTGTTCAGCACGCCACACATGACGCTAGCGTGGGGGCTACTTTGCACAACGCGGGAGCTCGGAGCACCGGGCTGAGAGGGCGCTGATCACCGTTCGCATTCGAATATGCGTACGGGAGGAGGCTGCGTCGACCGCCGAACCTGTTACCGGGTAATGCCGGCGTAGGGAGATTAGGTCTCATGACCATTCAGGACGCACGCACGCCTGCCGTCAGCCAGGACGCCGATGGCCAGACCGAGCGCCAGCCCGGCTGGCACAAGGGATACGTGGCGGGCTCCCGCCCCGACATCCGGGTGCCGGTTCGCCAGGTCCACCTCACCAACGGCAAGGACGTCACGCTCTACGACACGTCCGGTCCGTACACCGACCCGCAGGTCGAGACCGACGTCCGCCGCGGCCTGCCGCCGCTGCGCGAGAACTGGATCATCAGCCGCGGCGACACCGAGGAGTACGCGGGCCGCCCCGTGCGCCCCGAGGACGACGGCATCAAGCACACCTCGCCGCGCGGTGGCCTCAAGAACCTCGACGCGGTCTTCCCGGGCCGTCCGCGCCAGCCCCGCCGCGGCCGCGGCGGCGCCGCGGTCACGCAGCTCGCGTACGCCCGCCGGGGCGAGATCACCCCGGAGATGGAGTACGTCGCGATCCGCGAGAACGTCTCCCCCGAGGTCGTCCGCGAGGAGATCGCCGCAGGTCGCGCGGTCATGCCGGTCAACGTGAACCACCCCGAGATCGAGCCGATGATCATCGGCAAGCGATTCCTGGTGAAGGTCAACGCCAACATCGGCAACTCCGCGGTCACCTCCTCGATCGAGGAGGAGGTGGACAAGATGACCTGGGCGACCAAGTGGGGCGCCGACACGGTCATGGACCTCTCGACCGGTCGCAACATCCACACCACCCGCGAGTGGGTGCTGCGCAACTCTCCCGTGCCGATCGGCACCGTGCCGCTGTACCAGGCGCTGGAGAAGGTCGACGGCCGCGCCGAGGACCTGACCTGGGAGATCTACAAGGACACGGTCATCGAGCAGGCCGAGCAGGGCGTCGACTACATGACGGTCCACGCCGGCGTGCTGCTGTCGTACGTGCCGCTGACCGCGCGCCGCAAGACCGGCATCGTCTCGCGCGGCGGTTCGATCATGGCCGCCTGGTGCCTGGCGCACCACAAGGAGAACTTCCTCTACACGAACTTCGAGGAGCTCTGCGAGATCCTCGCGGCGTACGACGTCACGTACTCCCTGGGTGACGGCCTGCGCCCCGGTTCCATCGCGGACGCCAACGACGCGGCGCAGTTCGCGGAGCTGAAGACGCTGGGCGAGCTCAACACGATCGCCAAGCGGTACAACGTGCAGACGATGATCGAGGGCCCCGGGCACGTCCCGATGCACAAGATCAAGGAGAACATCGACCTCCAGCAGGAGATCTGCGAGGAGGCGCCGTTCTACACGCTCGGCCCGCTGACCACGGACGTCGCGCCCGCGTACGACCACATCACCTCGGGCATCGGCGCCGCGATGATCGCCTGGTGGGGCACCGCGATGCTCTGCTACGTCACGCCCAAGGAGCACCTGGGCCTGCCGAACCGCGACGACGTGAAGACCGGTGTCATCACGTACAAGATCGCGGCCCACGCGGCGGACCTGGCCAAGGGCCACCCGGGCGCCCAGGAATGGGACGACGCCCTGTCGGACGCGCGGTTCGAGTTCCGCTGGGAGGACCAGTTCAACCTGGCCCTCGATCCGGACACGGCCCGTGAGTTCCACGACGAGACCCTCCCGGCCGAGCCGGCCAAGACCGCGCACTTCTGCTCCATGTGCGGTCCGAAGTTCTGCTCGATGAAGATCTCCCAGGACATCCGCCGCCAGCACGGTGGCGACCTGGGCGCCGAGGAGATCGAGGCGGGCATGGCGGAGAAGTCCGCCGAGTTCGCGGCCGCGGGCAACCGCGTGTACCTGCCGCTGGCCGACTGACCCCGGTCCCGGCACACACGGACGGCCCGCGACACCTTGGGGGGAGTCGCGGGCCGCCGTTGCGTACGCCGTGTCAGCCCAGTGCGGCGAGATAGCGGTTCGGTGCGTCGGGATCGGCGAGACCCCGCATGCTCAGCTGGGCAAGGCAGAAGTAGGCGAGGTCGGTCGAGTCGTAGACGTGGTGGGCGACCAGGGCCAGCTGCCCGAGTTGCTCGTCGGTCATCGACTCGGGCTGCCCGAAGTCGCGCACGTACACGACATCGGCTTCGAGCAGCTGGTGCCGGGCCACGCGGAAGTCTCCGCCGAAGATCACGGGGGCGATCGGCCAGCGCTTGATCGCCGCGAAGGCGTGCGGGATGAACCCCTGGCCGCGCAGCTCCTGGTCCACGTCACCGAACACGGGCTGGTCCTCGTACAGCGGGACGAAGGAGACCTCCGTGTGCACGGCCACCGCCCCGGCCAGTTTCTCCCGGGCGCCCTGGAAGACCATCAGCTCGGCTCCCTGGATGTCGATCTTCAGCAGGTCGAAGGTGCCGACCGCTTCGACGTCGTCCAGTCGCCGGGTGGAGACAGGGACCTCCTCGCGGATCCGGCCCCACTCGCCGAACCCGTTGAAGAGCCCGAGCCTGTTCGTGTCGGGGCGGAAGAGGCTGGTCATCCCGGAGCTGGCGGCTACGAAGAGCGTGTGGGTGCCGCCGTCGCCCAGGGCGTCGGGCAGGTAGGTCTCGTACGGGCCCTTGCGGTGTTGCAGGGTGTCCAGGGCGTCGGGCTGGGGCTCGAACCCCGTCACTCTGCAGAGGCCGGCCTCGAGCATGCGTCGGTACGGCGGGTCTCCGTCGATCGGATTGGCGCCCACGTCCACCACGTGGGTCGGCCGGGCCGGCCGCACCAGGTCGAGCAGGGGTGAAGCGGTGTGGGCCGAGGTGGTGATGGTCATGGGCGCTCTCCGGGTAGCGGGCTGGCGAGGGTGTGAGGAGGGCGGACGGTCAGGCGAATGCCCGGGAGCCCACGCCCAGCTTGCGCCGCGCGAACTCGAGGTTCGCGAGGATCCGGTCCTGCTGGTCGTCGGGCAGCTTGCCGTCCTGGAGCAGGCGTTCGCAGCAGTCCGATGACTCCTGGTACTCCCCGGTCCAGTACGCGGCCACCGTGAGCTCGTCGAGAGCCCGCCAGTCGTGCCATGCGAACTCGACGAAGAGGATGTCGTCCGGATATGGCACCCGTACCGCCTGCCGGGCGAACATGTAGGCGAGGGGCCAGCGGCTTTCGAGGCGGCAGAGGCGGGCGAGGTCGCCCAGGGCCTCGGCGCGTGAGGGACGGCTCTCGTGCGCGCGGAGGTAGCGGTCCATCACCTCGGCCGACGGCCTTTCGAGGGTGACCGCGAGCCGTGCGGCGTAGAGCTGCGCGCAGTAGGTCTCCTCGGCCCAGCCGCCCATGGCCACGCGGTGGTCGTAGGCGGCGAGGGACTTCTCCGGCTCTCCCGCGTCGCGCCAGCTCTGGGCCAGGTAGAACGCGTAGCGGGTGTTGTCGGGTTCCTTCGCGAGACCTTCCGTGAGGACTTCCGCATCGCGCAGGTACTTCGCCCGCTGGCCTTCCTCCCGGAGGCGGCCCCCACCGCCGACGGAGAGGATGTTGAAGCCCTCCATCACGTCGCGGCCGTACTCGGTGCCGCATTCGATGTACTCGTGGAGCACTCCCACGTAACGCCAGGGCAGCCGGGTGGAGACCAGTGCCGGCCGCCAGTGGACGATCGGACCGTCGTGCAGTGCGACCTGGTACGCGTCGAGCGTCAGGTCCGGCATCCGGAACCCGGGCTGAATCTGCATCTCGTCGTCGCCGTCGATGAACAGCAGGTAATCGGCGCTGGAGCGGGCGAGTTCGATCGCCTCGGTGCGGCTGCCGTCGAAGCCCTTCCACGGCCGCTCGTGGAGCGTGCCGGGCAGGTCGCCGAAGCAGTCCCGGATGACGTCCTGGGTGCCGTCGGTGGAGCCCGTGTCCACGATCACCCAGGTGTCGATCAGGGGGCGCACCGACTCCAGGCACTTCCGGATCGTCGGTGCTTCGTTCTTGACGATCATGTTCAGACAGATGGTCGGCCTCACCGCAGCACCCTCTCGTCGGACGGAACGCGGGCGACGTTAGGGAGTGCGGCTGCCGATGGGTCGGCGGCACGCCGATGGCGTGCCCACCGGGTGGGCGGCGGCACTGCCGTTCGGGGGTGACTGATGGGCCGATCTGCTGATAAATATCCCGGACGCCTCAAGCTGTCCGTTCATCTGTCCGTAAGCACCAAGGACGTTCGAACCCGCAGCCGGGGCGCTCCCCGTTCCGGCTCGCATTCCGTTCCGAAGGAGCGCTGCAGATGAGTCGTGAGCACCAGACCAAGCTTCAGCTTGGTCCCGTCCCCCGCAACCGTGCCTGGATCGCGGGAGGTGCCCTGGCATCCCTGTCCCTCGTACTCGTGGGCATGGCCAGCCCTGTCGTCGCGGCGGTCAAGCCGACGGCCACGGCGGTGAGAGCCACTGCCCCGGCGGGCGGTGGCGGAGGCGAGGACTGCGAGCCGTACGACGACGCGCGCCGGGGCGGCGGGGGCGACGACGGGGACGAGGGCTGGCGGGACGACGACGGGCGTGATCACTACGACGGGCACGACCATGGGTGCCCGCCCCCCGGGCCGACTGGTCCGACGGGGCCGACTGGTCCCACCGGCGCTACGGGTGCGACGGGTGCGACGGGTGCCACGGGTGCCACGGGTGCGACGGGTGCGACGGGTGCCACGGGTGCGACGGGTGCGACGGGTGCCACGGGTGCGACGGGTGCCACGGGTGCGACGGGCACCACGGGTGCGACCGGTGCCACGGGTGCGACGGGTGCCACGGGTGCCACCGGTGCGACGGGTGCCACGGGTGCCACCGGTGCCACGGGTGCGACGGGTGCGACGGGTGCGACGGGTGCCACCGGTGCCACGGGTGCGACGGGCGCCACGGGTGCCACGGGTGCGACGGGTGCCACGGGTGCCACCGGCCCGTGTTCCGACATCGACACCTACGCCCCTTCGGGTACTGAGGACTTCCAAGCCGCGCTCACCGGCGGGAAGACGTACGCAGGTAGGGCCCCCTCACTTGGCGGGACGATCGCCTGGCAGGACCTCACCAACACGGTCGCGACCATGACCGACCCCGCGAACCCCAACTACCCGGGCAACGTCTGCGCCGTCGCGATCGAGGCCCAGGGCAACAACGCGTACGTCAAGGTGCTGACGGAGTCCGGGACCGTGTGGCAGACGCACGGTGACATCAATGGCACCATCTTCGTCTGGGACGAAGGCTGGTTCCAGCAGACGACGCCCACACCGGCCGTGCTCCTCAGAACCCCGTTCAAGGGTGAGCACAAGGCGCAAGGTACCCCGAACAAGGTCCCGTCGGCCCTCATGCCCAAGTCCGCTCACCCGGCCAAGCCGCGCAAGTGACCTGCCCGGCCTGACCTGACGTAGTACCTACACGCAGTATCAACGCGGCCCGGCCCGCCCCCGGATGTCAATCCGGGAGGCGGTCCGGGCCGCCGAAGTCTGGGCTCGTGAGGTCCGGGCGGTCGTACCCCACGTGAGGCGGACGTCAGCGCGCACTGCCTCGGCACCATGATGTTCGGCGCGGTGGGCAATCCGGATCACGAGGAGTGCGCCCGGATCATCCACGCCGCGCTCGATCACGGGATCAACTTCGTGGACACCGCGGACATGTACTCGGCCGGGGAGTCCGAGACGATCGTGGGCAAGGCCCTCAAGGGCCGGCGGGACGACGTCGTGCTCGCGACCAAGGTGCACTTCCAGATGGGCGAGGGCCGCAACCGCAGCGGGAACTCCCGGCGCTGGATCGTGCGTGCCGTCGAGGACAGCCTGCGCCGACTGGACACGGACTGGATCGACCTCTACCAGGTGCACCGGCCCGATCACGGTACGGACGTCGAGGAGACCCTGTCCGTCCTCGGCGATCTGGTCCGGGCCGGCAAGATACGGGCCTTCGGCTGCTCCACCTTCCCGGCCGAGGAGATCGTCGAGGCGCACCACGTCGCCGAACGGCGGGCTCTGCCGAGATTCCGGACCGAGCAGCCGCCGTACTCGATCCTCGCGCGCGGCATCGAGAGCAATGTGCTGCCGGTGGCCCGGAGGTACGGGATGGGCGTCCTGACCTGGAGCCCGCTCGCGTCCGGATTCCTGAGCGGGAAGTACCGGCTCGGCAGCGCCATCGACATGGCCTCGGGGCGTGCGGCGCTGACTCCGGCCCGCTTCGACCCCGCGATTCCGGGCAATGTCGCGAAGCTGGAGGCCGTGGAGCAGCTGGTGGAGCTCGCCGGCTCGATCGGCTGCACGCTGCCCGAGCTGGCGGTGGCCTTCCCGCTGGCGCATCCCGCCGTCACCTCTGTGATCACCGGGCCGCGGACCATGGAGCAGCTGGAATCACTGGTGAAGGGCGCCGGACTGGTCCTCGACGACGCGACCCTCGACCGGATCGACGAGATCGTGGAGCCGGGCCGGAATCTGTACCACCCGGACGGCGCCTGGCGCTCACCGGCGCTCGCGGATGTCGCGCAGCGGAGGCGGGCGCCGGCAGACCGGTCCGCAGCTTAGACGGATGAACACTCCGATGTTTCACGTGAAACAGAGACGGGTGTTTCACGTGAAACATGACGCATGGCAGCGGGCCCTGCCTGCGCAGACTCGTGTGGCCGTGCGGCAGGCCGCCAAGTGGCGGTGTGCGCTGCGCCGTTCCGCTGACTCATGGGCGCGCCGGTCGGGCTCGCAGGGTCGGGGTCCTCAGGATTGCCCCCGGAGCCCGGTCGTACTTCCGGACTTCGCAGGTCGATTCGATCCGGTGTCTGCGAGGAGCGGTACATGAGTTCTGAGAACAAGGCCCGTACCTACCTGGGGCCGCTGCCCCGACGGGCTACCTGGCTGACGGGAGGCACGCTCGCTTCGGTGGCGCTGGTGCTGGCGGGCCTGGTGTCCCCGGCGGTCGCGCTGGCCCAGGTGCCGGGGAGCCCGGACCGCTGCAAGTCCCAGCAGCAGAGAGCGGCTGCGCCGGCCCAGGAGGCGGCGGTCGGGAGCGGGCAGCTCGCCCACGGCAGCGACTGCAAGGTGGGTCCGACGGGCCCGCGGGGCCCGCGCGGACCCAAGGGTGCGACGGGTGCCACCGGACCGCGGGGCGCGACCGGCCCCACCGGACCCACCGGCCCGACGGGCGCGACCGGGGCCTCGGGGACCAACGGGGCGACGGGTGCGACCGGTCCGACCGGGCCCACCGGGCCCACCGGCCCGACGGGCGCCACGGGTGCCACCGGGCCGTGCAACGACATCGACAGCTACTCGCCCTCGAACAGCGAGGACTTCCACGCCGCCCTCACGGGCGGAGTCGCGTATGCGGGACGGGCCTCCGTCCCCGGCGGCGTGCCGGTCTGGCAGAACATCAGCGACGCCGACGACAACCCGGGCTTCCCCGTTGGACGTGCCTGCGGCATCTCCATCGCGGCCCAGGGCAACAACGCGTACATCAAGGTGCTGACCACGAACGGCCAGGTGTTCCAGACACACGGCGACGTGGCGGGCGCGACCTTCGTCTGGGACGAGGCCTGGACCCAGCTCCTACCGGCTCCGAACCCGGCGCTCGGACTCCGCAGCAAGGGCATCGAGTGGAAGGGGGACCTGGCCTCCTCCGGCGGGCCCAACGGCCTGTAGTACTCACTCCGGGGCGGTCTCCGGGCCGCCGAAGTCCGGGCTGGTGAAGTCCGGAGACGAGTAGCCGGGACGGGGCCCCTCGGCAGGGGCCCCGGGACTGGTGAAATCGGGCCGGGTGTATCCCAGGTTGGGGATGCGCCCGGCTCCCGGCTTTCGGGGGGCCGGGAAGCCGGACCCCGCGCTGGGATCGGCCAGCGCGTCCCGGAGGAACGGCACGATGCCCCGCTCCAGCAGGGCGTTGCGCCAGGCCTCCCGGGCCCGCGCCACTTCGTCGGGTACCGCCTCGGTCTCGTCCGCCACCACCTCGGTGGAACTGTTGCGGACGGCCGTCACGAGCAGCCCGATCACGGCGAAGAGCAGTGCGGCGGCGGTGAGCCCGCCGAAGAGCCAGCCCGCCGTCAGCATCGTGTCGGCGAAGGCCGGTTCGGGTTCGATCATCTTCAGGATGTAGCCCACCAGCAGGAAGATCAGCATGGCGGTACCGGCCAGGACCGGTGCGAGGACCGCGACCACGGCGCTGACGCCCGCGCCGCCGCCCTGCCCGTCGTCTTCCTCCCCCGCCGTCCCGGGGGTGGACAGGATCTCGTCCTGCCGTTCTTTGCGGATCTTCACGTAATGGTCGTACTCGGCTGCGGCCGCGGCCGCCAGCAGTGAGGTGGCCCCCATGGCCATGGTGCGCAGCTGTTCGGCGTTCAGCCGCTCGCCGAGGGCGGCGAGCTCGGGCCGGGCGTTCGCCGTGCGCAGCGCCTCGTCGAGGAGCCGATCGAACTCCGGTCGGTCTTCGGTGAGCAGGTGCGGAGCGCTGGTCATGTGCATCCCCCGATGCTCCGTAGGGACCGGTATGCCCGCGTAGAACGGGGCGCCGGCACAAACGGAGGAGAGCCTGCTACGGATAGAGCGATGGTAGAGCGCCCACGCCGTGCGTCGACAGGGGCTTTCCGGAAATACCCAGCTCCGGGAAGCCTCAGTCGTTCAGCGGGAGTTGCACGACGAGCAGTTTGCCCGCCATCGTCACGCCACCGTCCATGGCGATGGCCAGGCCTTCCGCGTAGACGTGGGGGCCGACGACGGCCTCGGGACCGTGCGCTCCGTCGCCGTCCTCGGTGCCCACCTCGCCCAGCAGGTACGGGATGGGGCTGTGGCCGTGCACGACGCGACTGCCGCCGTAGGTGCCGATGAGCTCGCGCACGGCCTGGGGGCCGGTCTCCTCGTCGCGGAAGGCGAAGCGCTTGGTGAACTTGCGGAACAGGTCCCAGGTGATGTCGGCGTCGTTGCGGTTGAGTAGCTCGTGGATGGTGTCGTTGACGTCCTCGACCGAGTCGCCGTAGTCGAGGTAGGCGGTGGTGTCGGAGTGGAGGAGCAGGTGGTCCTCCACGAGGACCGCCGCGTCCAGCCGGGACATCCACTGGAGGTGGACGTCCTGCAGCCGGTCCATGTCGGTGCGCTGGCCGCCGTTGAGGAGCCAGGCGGCCTGGAAGGTGGCGGTGCCGGCGCCGGAGACGATCGGGGTGTCCCCGAACCGCTTGGCGCCGATGAGCAGCAGCTCGTGGTTGCCCATGAGGGCTTTGCAGTAGCCGCCTGCGGCGGCGGCTTCGGCGGAGAGCCGCATGACGAGGTCGATGACCCCGATGCCGTCGGGGCCGCGGTCGGTGAAGTCGCCGAGGAACCAGAGCCGGGCGTTGCCGGCGGACCAGTTGCGGTCGGCGTCGATGAGCCCCTGGAACTGCAGTTCGGCGACGAGTTCGTCGATGTAGCCGTGGACGTCGCCGACGACGTAGAGCGGGCCGGGGCCCTCGCCGGGGGTCTCCTGGGGGACGTACTGGATCTGGACGGTGTCGCCCGGGCCGCCGAGGGCGCCGCGTCCGATGACGGGGAGGTCGCGCTGCGTCGGGGTGTACCCGTCGGGGTCGCTGTCCTCGGTGACGTGGCCCATCGGGCGGCCGGGCTCGCCGAGGACGCGGGCGGCGCCGTACGGGGCTGCGTGGCCGTACGCGTGCTGCGCGGGGACGGGAGCGGGGCCCGCGTCGTAGTACGCGGGGTACTCGCCGTAGACGGGGGCGTCAGCCCCGAGCCCCGCGGGTCCGCCCGATCCGGCTGCTGCGGCCCCCTGGGGGACGGTATGCGAGGCGGGTTCGGCGACCGGCAACCGGAAGTCCCGCTCGGTGTCCGTCCGCACCGCGGGTCCCTGACCGGCCCCCTGAGTCATCGACCCCTCCACCACCGTCGCGCTGCCGTACACCTGCGGACCCTTCCGCCTCCGGGGTGGAGGGTCCGTGATGTCGTGCGCCCATCATAGGAATGCAGCTCGCGCTCTGTGACGCACCAGGGGTGGTGAATCCTGAGCGGAGCCGGTCCTTCCTGCCGTTTTCTCCCGATATCGGTGTTGCTGAAATCCTAGGCGGGGCCGGAAGCCCCGCCGTTGGGCCGGCGTGATGGTCAGTCCTGTGCCGGGGATCGGGGCGGGCTGACGGTCGTGCGGGGCTGCCTGCGCTGGGACGAGGTACGGATGATCAGCTCGGTCGGGATGACCTGTTCGACGGGTCCGCCCGTGTCGACGCCCTCGATGGCGTCGATGAGCAGCTGGACGACGGCGGTGCCGATGCGGCGGGGTTTGAGGGACAGGGTGGTGATGGGCGGTTCGGTGTTGGCGTACACGGTGGATTCGCTGCAACACACGAGCAGCAGATCTTCGGGAACGCGCAGGCCGTAGCGGCGGGCGGCGGCGAGCAGGTCGGTGCCGTTGGGGTCGAACAGACCGTAGACCGCGTCGGGCCGGTCGGGCCGGGCGAGCAGTCGGTCGGCGGCTACGGCGCCGGCGCACGGATCGTGGGCGGGGTAGGACTCGTAGACGGGGTCCTGGCCCACGCGCTCGCACCAGCGCAGGTAGGCCGTGGTGGAGAGCCGGGTGTAGGTGTCGGTGGTGGTGCCGGTCAGCAGCCCGATGCGACGGGCTCCGGCGGCGGCGAGGTGGTCGAGGAGGCCCAGTACGGCGGCCTCGTGGTCGTTGTCGACCCAGGCGGTGACGGGGAGTGAGCCGGCAGGGCGTCCGTCGGAGACGACGGGCAGACCCTGGCGGACCAGTTCGGTGACGACGGGATCGTGGTCGGAGGGGTCGATGACGACGGTGCCGTCGAGGGCCACGTTGGACCAGACGTCATGTCGGGAGGTGGCGGGGAGGATGACGAGGGCGTAGCCGCGAGCGAGCGCGGCGGAGGTGGCGGCCCTGGCCATCTCGGCGAAGTAGGCGAATTCGGTGAAGGTGAAAGGTTCATCCCCGTACGTCGTCACGGTCAGGCCGATGAGGCCCGACTTGCCGGTACGGAGGGTGCGGGCCGCCGCGGAAGGGCGGTAGCCCAGCCGGTCTGCGACCTCGCGAACGTGGCGGCGGGTGGCGTCCGGCAGCCGTCCCTTCCCGTTGAGGGCGTCGGAGACGGTCGTGATCGAGACGCCCGCCGCGGCGGCCACGTCCCTGATGCCGGCCCGGCCTTGTCGGCCGGCGGCCCGCCGGGTGGTCTCGGTCCGGCTCACCTGATGCTTCCCTGCTGCTGTCATGGCGAGCCGATAGTAGGGCTCGGTGGGCAGGGCGGTCCGGATGCATATGCACGCGTTGACAGGCACGATTCTGCACGGTTCGCCACCCCCAATGACCTTGGAAACGAAGGTGTTTGGTCCCGAAGTGTGTCTGGTGTCCTTGCCGACGGGACCGTGCATGCCAAAACGGTGCGCCCTCGGGCTCTGCTCAACTCACCTGTACGAGGGACGCGCGCCACGGCGCAGGCCACCGGCGCACGCATATATGCGTGCGCTCTCCCGCATTCCAGGCGCCTGCCGTTCTCGGATGGACGGAATCCTCATAAGGTGAGGAGTATTGAGTCGACGGCGACGTCGTACGGGATGGTCGAGGAGGACCTGCGGTGAGCGAGAAGAGCCCGAAGCTGCGCGCCGAGCTGGACGGCATCCCCACCTACAAGCCCGGAAAGCCCGCGGCAGCGGGCGGCCCGGTCGCTTTCAAGCTGTCCTCGAACGAGAACCCGTACCCGCCCCTGCCTGGGGTGCTGGAGAGCGCGGTCGCGGCGGCCGGCCACTTCAACCGGTACCCGGACATGGCGTGCACGGGCCTGGTGAACGAGCTCGCGGAGCGGTTCGGGGTCCCGGTCGAGCACATCGCCACCGGCACCGGCTCGGTCGGCGTCGCCCAGTCGCTGATCCAGTCGACGGCGGGTCCGGGCGACGAGGTCATCTACGCCTGGCGGTCTTTCGAGGCTTATCCGATCATCGTTCAGATCTCGGGTGCGACCTCGGTCAAGGTCCCGCTCGGCGAGGGGGACGTGCACGACCTGGACGCGATGTTCGAGGCGATCACCGAGCGGACCCGCCTGATCTTCGTCTGCAACCCCAACAACCCCACCGGTACCGCGGTGCGCCGTGCGGAGCTGGAGCGGTTCCTGGACCGGGTGCCCTCCGACATCCTCATCGTCCTCGACGAGGCGTACAAGGAGTTCGTGCGCGACGTCGAGGTCCCGGACGGCATCGAGCTCTACCGCAGCCGCCCCAACGTCGCCGTGCTGCGTACGTTCTCCAAGGCGTACGGGCTCGCCGGCCTGCGCGTCGGCTTCGCAGTGGCACACGAGCCGGTGGCCGCGGCGCTGCGCAAGACCGCGGTGCCCTTCGGCGTCAGCCAGCTCGCCCAGGACGCGGCGGTCGCCTCACTGCGGGCCGAGGACGAGCTGATGGGCCGCGTCGGCTCGCTGGTGAGCGAGCGCACCCGGGTCTACGGGACGCTGCTGGCCCAGGGCTGGACCGTGGTGCCCGAGACGCAGGCCAACTTCGTGTGGATGCGGCTCGGGGAGCGGACCGCCGACTTCGCGGCGGCCTGCGAGAAGGCCGGCGTGGTGGTCCGGCCCTTCGCGGGCGAGGGCCTGCGGGTCACGATCGGAGAGCCCGAGGCGAACGACCTCTTCCTGCACACGGCGGAAGCGTTCTTCAAGGAGCTCTAGAGCTCCCGGGAGCCGGCCGGGCCTGTGGTCGGGCCGGCTCCGGTCAGGCCAGTTCCACGCGGATGGGGTCGCCGTCGCGGACGGTGGCCAGCAGGCGGGGGTCGCCGTCGAACGAGCCGAGGACGTTGCACGGGCTCGCCAGGCGGCTCTCGCCCCCGCGGGAGATCGGGGTGGGGCCGTAGGGCAGCGCGAGTGCGTCGCCCTCGGTCCAGAACGCCACCGTGCCGGGCTCGACGACCTGCCGGGCGTCGTGCTCCAGCGCCACGGAGACGCCGGTGTCGAAGTAGACCTCCTCGCCCCAGGTGTTGGCGGAGGCGGAGATGGGGAGCGCGTCGGCGAGCGCCTTGGCGGTGGGGGTCTCGTCGAGCGTTGCGATGAGCTGGCCGGCGGGCCAGAGGAATCGAATCTTCATGGGTCGCATTCAACAATCTGTTGAATCTATTCGCTAGGGGGGACCCCCCTGGAAGGTGCCGAAAGCAGTGCGACATAATGCTTGTGAATGTGAACGCGTTCACAAGCGTGTCCTGCTTCCTCCCGGATTGAGTGGGATACGAGAGGCAAACTGCGGCTGTGACCACGGCGAAACGAAGGAGACGACGACGTGGACCTAGCTTTGGCGCCAGAGACCCTGGCGCGATGGCAGTTCGGTATTACCACCGTCTATCACTTCCTCTTCGTTCCCTTGACGATCTCGCTGGCCGCGCTCGTCGCGATCTTGCAGACCGCCTGGGTGCGTTCGGAAAAGGAGAAGTACCTCAAGGCCACCAAGTTCTGGGGCAAGCTCTTCCTGATCAACATCGCGATGGGCGTCGTCACGGGCATCGTCCAGGAGTTCCAGTTCGGCATGAACTGGTCCGACTACTCGCGGTTCGTCGGTGACATCTTCGGAGCTCCGCTGGCCTTCGAGGCGCTCATCGCCTTCTTCTTCGAGTCCACCTTCATCGGCCTGTGGATCTTCGGCTGGGACAAGCTGCCGAAGAAGATCCACCTGGCCTGCATGTGGATGGTCTCGATCGGCACCATCCTGTCCGCGTACTTCATCCTCGCGGCGAACTCCTGGATGCAGCACCCGGTCGGCTACCGGATGAATGCCGAGCGCGGCCGGGCCGAGCTCACCGACTTCTGGCTGGTTCTCACGCAGAACACCGCGCTGACCCAGTTCTTCCACACCATGACGGCGGCCTTCCTGGTCGGCGGCGCGTTCATGGTCGGGATCGCGGCCTTCCACCTCGCCCGCAAGAAGCACATCCCCGTCATGCGGACCTCGCTGCGACTCGGCCTGGTCGTCATGATCATCGCCGGTCTGGGAACCGCGATCAGCGGAGACCTGCTCGGCAAGGTGATGTTCAAGCAGCAGCCGATGAAGATGGCCGCCGCCGAGGCGCTCTGGGACGGCGAGGCGCCTGCGCCCTTCTCCCTCTTCGCCTACGGCGACGTGGAAAAGGGCCACAACACGGTGGCCATAGAGATTCCGGGCCTGCTGTCCTTCCTGGCCAACGACGACTTCACCTCGTTCGTCCCGGGCATCAACGACGTCAACAAGGCCGAGCAGGAGAAGTTCGGGCCCGGTGACTACCGGCCCAACATCCCCGTCGCCTACTGGGGCTTCCGCTGGATGATCGGCTTCGGTATGGCCTCGCTCGGAGTCGGCATGCTGGGGCTCTGGCTGACCCGCAAGAAGTTCATGCTGCCGCCGGGGCTGCGCACCGGTGAGGAAGAGGTCCCGCACTTGGTCCTCTTCAAGAAGGCGCTGAGCCCCAAGCTCACGAACTGGTACTGGATCCTCGCGCTCTGGACCATGGGCTTCCCGCTGATCGCCAACTCCTGGGGCTGGATCTTCACCGAGATGGGCCGCCAGCCCTGGGTGGTCTACGGGGTCCTGCGCACCAGGGACGCGGTCTCGCCGAACGTCTCCCAGGGCGAGGTGCTCACCTCGATGATCGGCTTCACGCTGCTCTACGCCGTGCTCGCCGTGATCGAGGTCAAGCTCCTCGTGAAGTACGTCAAGGCAGGCCCGCCCGAGCTCACCGAGGCCGACCTCAACCCGCCGACCAAGATCGGCGGGGACGACAAGAACCCCGACCGGCCGATGGCCTTCTCGTACTGAGGCTGAGGAGACCACACCATGCAACTCCACGACGTCTGGTTCGTGCTCATCGCCGTTCTGTGGATCGGCTACTTCTTCCTGGAGGGCTTCGACTTCGGAGTCGGCGTCCTGACCAAGCTGCTGGCCCGCAACCGCACGGAGAAGCGGGTCCTGATCAACACGATCGGGCCCGTGTGGGACGGCAACGAGGTCTGGCTGCTCACGGCCGGCGGTGCGACCTTCGCCGCCTTCCCGGAGTGGTACGCCACCCTCTTCTCCGGCTTCTACCTGCCGCTCCTGATCATCCTGATCTGCCTCATCATCCGCGGGGTCGCCTTCGAGTACCGGCACAAGCGGCCCGAGGACCGGTGGCAGACCAACTGGGAACACGCGATCTTCTGGACCTCGCTGATCCCCGCGTTCCTGTGGGGCGTGGCCTTCGCCAACATCGTGCGCGGAGTGAAGATCGACCAGGACATGGAGTACGTCGGAACCTTCTTCGACCTGCTCAACGTCTACTCGATCCTCGGCGGCCTGGTCACCCTGACCCTGTTCACCTTCCACGGCGCGGTGTTCACCTCGCTCAAGACGGTCGGCGACATCCGGGACCGCTCGCGCAAGCTGGCGCTGCGGCTCGGGGTGGTGACCGCCGTCCTGGCGCTCGCCTTCCTGATCTGGACCCAGGTCTCGCGCGGTGACGGATGGAGCCTGATCGCCATGATGGTGGCGGTACTGGCCCTGGTCGGAGCCCTCGGCTTCAACTTCGCGGGCAGGGAGGGATGGGCCTTCGGCCTGTCGGGGGTCACCATCGCGGCGGCCGTCGCGATGCTCTTCCTGACGCTGTTCCCGAACGTCATGCCGTCCTCGCTGAACGACGCCTGGAACCTCACGGTCACCAACGCCTCGTCCAGCCCGTACACCCTGAAGATCATGACCTGGTGTGCGGCGGTGGCGACCCCGGTCGTCCTGCTCTACCAGGCGTGGACGTACTGGGTGTTCCGCAAGCGCATCGGCACGCAGCACATCGTCGACGTGCACTGAGCGCGCTCCGCCTGTCCCGCCCCGCCCGTTCCTGCCTGGGGGATGTTTCACGTGAAACCGATCGACCCGCGCCTGCTTCGGTACGCCCGGTCCACCCGCCTCTTCCTGGGAGCGGTGGTGGCCCTCGGGCTCGCCGGGGCGGGGCTGGTCGTCGGCCAGGCCATGCTGGTCGCCGAGATCGTGGTCGGTGCCTTCGAGGACGGACTGGACGGCGGAGACCTGCGGACGCCCCTGCTGCTGCTCGCGGCGGTGGCGCTCGGCCGGGGGCTGGTCGCCTGGCTGACCGAGCTGGCCGCGCACCGGGCGAGCGCGGCGGTCAAGTCGGAACTGCGCGGCCGGCTGTTGGAGCGGGCGGCGGAACTCGGACCCGGCTGGCTGAGCGGACAGCGGACGGGCTCCCTGGTGGCCCTGGCCACGCGGGGAGTGGACGCACTCGACGACTACTTCTCGCGGTACCTGCCCCAGTTGGGGCTCGCGATCGTCGTCCCCGTGGCGGTGCTCGCGAGGATCGTCACCGAGGACTGGGTGTCGGCGGCGATCATCGTGGTCACGCTCCCGCTGATCCCCCTGTTCATGATCCTGATCGGCATGGCCACCCAGTCCCGGATGGACCGCCAGTGGCGGCTGCTGTCCCGGCTCTCCGGGCACTTCCTGGACGTGGTGGAGGGACTGCCGACCCTGAAGGTCTTCGGCCGCGCGAAGGCGCAGGCGGAGTCCATCCGCAAGATCACCGATGACTACCGGCAGGCGACGATGCGCACCCTGCGCATCGCGTTCCTGTCCTCGTTCGCGCTCGAACTGCTGGCGACCCTGTCGGTGGCGCTGGTCGCCGTGACGATCGGCATGCGGCTCGTCCACGGCGAGCTCGACCTCTACACCGGGCTGGTGATCCTGGTCCTGGCGCCCGAGGCGTACCTGCCGCTGCGTCAGGTCGGGGCGCAGTACCACGCGGCGGCGGAGGGGCTGGCCGCCGCGGAAGAGATCTTCGAGGTGCTGGAGACCCCGGTCGCCGCTTCGCGGGGGACGGACGGCGTTCCGGTCTCGGGACTGCGGATCGAGCTCGACGGGGTGGCCGTCCGGTACGAGGGCCGGGGTGAGGACTCCCCCGGACCCGTCTCGCTGACCGTGGAACCGGGCGAATGCGTGGCCCTCACCGGGCCGAGCGGTGCGGGCAAGTCCACGCTGCTGCAGGTGCTGCTGGGCTTCGTGACGCCGAGTGCGGGCCGGGTCCGGGTCGGGGACGCGGACCTGGCAGCTCTGGCGCCCGAGCAGTGGCGGGAGCGGATCGCGTGGGTACCGCAGCGGCCGCACCTGTTCGCCGGGACGATCGCGGAGAACGTACGGCTGGCGCGGCCCGGTGCCGCCGATGCGGAGGTCACCGCCGCCCTGGTGGACGCCGGGGCGTGGGAGTTCGTACGGGCCCTGCCGCGCGGGGCGGCCACCCTCCTCGGCGAGGGCGGGGTCGGTCTGTCCGCCGGGCAGCGCCAGCGTCTCGCGCTGGCGCGGGCGTTCCTGGCTGACCGGCCGGTGCTCCTGCTCGACGAGCCGACGGCGGCGCTGGACGGCGAGACCGAGGCGGCCGTCGTGGAGGCGGTACGCCGCCTCGCGGTCGGGCGGACCGTCCTGCTGGTGGTGCACCGGCCGGCGCTGCTGGCGCTGGCCGACCGGGTCGTGAGGGTCGGTGCCGGCCCCGCCGGGGCGTCCCCCGCCGCTCCCCTTCCCGCCGTGCGGGCGGGACGGACGGCGGCGGGAACGGCGCCGCGCGATCCCGGCGAATGGATCCTCGGGGACGCTCCGGAGCGGGCGGGCGGTACGGGCGGCGGCGACGCCGGCGGCAGCGCTGCAGGCGGGGGCGATGCCGGCGGCGGCGATCCGCTCAGGCGGGTGCGGGGCGTGGCCAAGGCCTGGCAGGGACGGTTCAGGCTCGGGCTGCTCCTGGGAGCGCTGGCCGTCGGGTGCAGCGTCGGGGTGATGGCCGTCTCCGGATGGCTGATCTCGCGCGCCTCCGAACAGCCTCCCGTGCTGTACCTGATGGTCGCCGTCACCGCGACGCGGGCCTTCGGCATGGGCCGGGCCGTCTTCCGCTACGCGGAGCGGCTCGTGTCCCACGACGCGGTCCTGCGGATGCTCGCAGACCTGCGCGTTTCGGTGTTCCAGAGGCTGGAGCGCATCGCGCCCGCCGGACTGCGCACCCAGCGGCGCGGGGATCTGCTGACCCGGCTGGTGGCCGACGCCGACGCCCTGCAGGACTACTGGCTGCGCTGGCTGCTGCCCGTCGGCACCGCGGTGCTCGTGGGCACCGGCTCGGTGGCGTTCACCGCCTGGCTGCTGCCCGGGGCCGGGGCGGTGCTCGCCGTCGGGCTGCTGGCCGCCGGTGTCGGGGTACCGCTCGTCAGCGCGGTCTGCGCCCGCCGGACGGAGCGCCGGCTCGCCCCCGCCCGGGGCGAGCTCGCCACCCGTGTGGCGGATCTGCTCACCGGAACCGCGGAGCTCACCGTCGCCGGAGCACTCGGCGGGCGCAAGGCCGCCGCCAAGGACAGCGACCGCACACTGACCGGGATCGCGGCCCGCGCGGCCGCCGTCACCGGGCTCGGGAGCGGGCTGTCCGCCTTGGTGAGCGGGCTGACCGTGGTGTGCTCGGCCGCCGTCGGGGCGAACGCCGTCGCCGGGGGCCGGCTGTCAGGGGTGGCCATGGCGGTGGTCGTCCTGACCCCGCTGGCCGCCTTCGAGGCCGTCAGCGGGCTTCCGCAGGCCGTCCAGTACCGACAGCGGGTCCGGCGCAGCGCCGAGCGGGTCTACGAAGTCATCGACACGCCCGCCCCGGTCACCGAGCCGGAGCGGCCCGAAGCCCTGCCCGCCTCGCTCTTCCCGCTGCGACTGACCGGGCTCGCCGCCCGCCACCCGGGGCAGGAGAAGGACGCGCTGAGCGGGCTCGACCTGACGCTGGAGGCGGGCCGCCGGATCGCGGTCGTCGGGCCCTCGGGAGCCGGCAAGACCACGCTGGCACAGGTCCTGCTGCGCTTCCTGGACCAGCACGAAGGTTCGTACACCCTGGGCGGGACCGAGGCGCGCGCCCTCGACGGGGACGACGTGCGCCGGGTCGTGGGCCTGTGTGCCCAGGACGCGCACATCTTCGACAGCTCGGTACGCGAGAACCTGCGCCTGGCCGCCCCGGGGGCGAGCGAGGCGCGGCTGCGGGAGGCCCTCGCCGCGGCCCGGCTGCTGGAGTGGGCCGAGGGGCTCCCGGACGGGCTGGACACCCTGGTCGGCGAGCACGGTGAGCGGATCTCCGGCGGTCAGCGCCAGCGTCTCGCCCTGGCACGGGCGTTGCTCGCGGACTTCCCGGTCCTCGTCCTGGACGAGCCGGCCGAGCACCTGGACCTGGCCACCGCCGACGCGCTGACCGCGGACCTGCTGGCCGCGACCGAGGGCCGCACCACCGTGCTGATCACGCACCGGCTGGCCGGCCTGGAAGAGGTCGACGAGGTACTCGTCCTGGACGGCGGCGCCGTCGTCCAGCGTGGTGCGTACGCGGAGCTGGCGGCGGCTCCCGGCCCGCTGCGCGGGCTGCTCGAACGGGAGCGGGAAGCGGACCTGACGGGCGGCTCCGGGCAGGCTCGACTTTCCTCGCTAAAGGGGACTAACTAGGCTCAAGGGCATGTCAGCGCAGGAGTCGCATGAATCGCCCGAGTACCCGCCGCAGCCCTCGCCGGAATCGCCCGACCCGATGGAGGCCGCGACCGCCGCCACCCGGAGCCTCCAGGGCCTGTCCACCGAGCTCACGGCCCGGGTGCCGCAGCTGCTGGAGGCCATGCGGTCGGTCGGTACCGGACTCGAGCTCCACTCCACGCTGGACCGGATCTGCGAAACGGCCGCCGAGCTCGCGGACGCCCGCTACGCGGCCATCGGCGTGGTCGACACAGAGGGCCCGGGACTCTCGGACTTCGTCACCTTCGGCATCAGCGACGCGCTGGCGAAGAAGATCGGGCACCGCCCGGACGGGAAGCGCGGCCTGCTCGGCGCCTTGATCTCGAACCCCGACCCGGTCCGCCTCGCCGACCTGAGCAAGGACCGGCGTTCGGCGGGCTTCCCCGCCCATCACCCGCCGATGAAGACCTTCCTCGGCGTTCCGATCCGCGTCCAGGGAGAGATCTTCGGGAACCTCTACCTGGCGGAGAAGAACGGCGGCGGCGAGTTCAACGACTACGACGTCCACATGGTCCGGGTCCTGGCGACCGAGGCGGGCATCGCCATTGGCAACGCCCGGCTCTACGAGGCCGCCACCCAGCGCGAGCGCTGGATCGACGGCTCGGTCGCCGTCACCACGGCCCTGCTGTCGGGCGGGGACGCGGACGACGCGCTCGCGGTCGTAGCCGAACAGGCCCGCCGGCTCGCCGATTCGGCCGCCGGGATCGTGATGCTGCCGGCCGAGGAGGGCGGGATGGAGATCGTCGCCATCTCCGCGGAGAACCCGGCAACCTCTCTCGGCGTCGTCATTCCTGCCGAGAGCCCCGTGGTGGCCCGGCTGCTGGAGGGCGAGCCGGTCTTCGTGGACGACGCCGCCTCGGACCCGCGCATGATCAGCCGTCTGACCAGCCAGTACGGGGCCTGCATGATGCTGCCGCTGCAGAGCGGGGGCCGGGTGCTGGGGGCCCTCGTCACGCCGCGGGCGCGCGGAAAGCGCCCGTTCACCGAGGCGGAGCGGACCCTGGCCACGCAGTTCGCCTCACAGGCGGCCCTGGCGCTGATGATGGCGGAGGCGCAGCGGGACCGGGAGCGCCTCGCGGTGTTCGAGGATCGCGACCGGATCGCCCGCGACCTGCACGACCTGGTCATCCAGCGGCTCTTCGCCACCGGGATGATGCTGGAGGGCGCCCAGCGCCGCTCCATCGTCCCGGAGGTCCGCGAAGGTGTCGGCAAGGCCGTGGACGAGTTGGACGTGACGATCCAGGAGATCCGCACCGCGATCTTCGCGCTGCAGCAGGGGCCGGCGGAGGCCCCCTCGGGGCTGCGCACCCGGGTGCTGCGGGAGATCAACATGGCTGCGGTGCCACTGGGCTTCAAGCCCGCGCACCGCTTCCTCGGACCGATCGACGCGGTCGTCGGCGAGCTCGTCGGAAAGAACCTGATCGCGGCCCTGCGCGAGGCGTTGTCGAATGCCTTCCGGCACTCGGAGGCGTCGCGGATCGAGGTGGTGCTGGACTCCACGGTGAGCCTGGCCGACGGGCGTCCCGGGGTCCGCCTGGAGGTGGCCGACGACGGGGTGGGCATCCCGGAGGGCGGGCGGCGAAGCGGGCTGCGGAACCTGCGCCGACGGGCCGAATCGCTCGGCGGGTCCAGCTCGTACGGCCCCGGTCTCGGCGAGGAGGGCGGCGGGACCACTCTGGTGTGGGAGGCCCCGCTCTAACCGCGCTCCGCTGTGGCTTTGCCGCGCTCCGCGGTGGCTGCGCCGCACCGTGGCTGCGCCCCGCTGTAGGTGTACCCCGCGGTGGTTTACGCCTCGGTCCGGGCGGTCCGCTCGGCCAGGATGCGCTCGATGACCAGGGCGACGCCGTCCTCGTTGTTGGCGACCGTACGGCCCGACGCGGCGGCGATCACATCCGGATGGGCATTGCCCATCGCGTACGAGGTGCCGGCCCAGCCGAGCATCTCCACGTCGTTCGGCATGTCGCCGAAGGCGACCACCTCGGCCGGGGAGATGCCGCGCTCCTCGCAGCACAGTGCCAGGGTGCTCGCCTTGGAGACCCCCGGGCCGCTGATCTCCAGTAGGGAGGTCGGGCTGGAGCGGGTGATCGAGGCGAACGCGCCGGCGACGGAACGAGCCAGGGCCAGGAACTCGTCCGGAGCCAGCTCGGAGTGGTGCGCGAGCACCTTGAGGACGGGCGCCGAATCGTCGTCCGTGGCCTCGTGGAGCAGTTCCTCGGCGGTGGCGACATTGGCGCCCGGGTCTTGGAAGAACGGCGGGTACTGCGGCTCGTAGTTGATGCCGGTGGTCAGCTCGACGGCGAAGGAGGTGCCGGGGGCGGCGCCCCGCAAGGCCTCCACCACCTTGAGTGCCGCGATCCGGGGCAGCGGCCTGACCTGAACGAACTCCCGGCCCGTGGGCGGCTGGTCGGTGGCGTGCCGGTTCATGGCATGCAGGTCGACGACGGCGGCGCCGTTCGCGCAGATGGCCAGGCCGTGGCCCTGGACGTGGTCGCTGACCACACCCATCCAGCGGGCCGGGCGTCCGGTCACGAAGAACACCGCGATGCCTGCCTCCTCGGCGGCGGCGAGGGCGGCGACGGTGCGCTCCGAGACGGATTTGTCGTCGCGCAGCAGGGTGCCGTCGAGGTCGGTGGCGATGAGCCGGGTCGCGGGGGTTGGCCCGTCCGGGCGCTGGGGAGCCGAGGTCACGGCTCCATCTTCGCCCATGCCAAGGGTCGGCGACGTTTCACGTGAAACATCCCGCGACCGTGGCCCGGGCGATGTTTCACGTGAAACATCGCGACATGGTTGTCAGTGGGCGGTGGAAGGATCCCCTCGCCGGTTCCGCTGCTGTTCGCGCTGCCGGCTTCGGTGCCGGTTCCGACGACGTCACACGGGGGCGACGTGCTCATCCCTTCAGTCCGCGCGGTGGATTGCGACGCCTGTGGCGGCCCGCGCGCCAGGTGGGTCGCGAGCCTGGCCATGGCCTTGTGCACGGTGTGCGAGCGGGCGGAAGCACACCACCCGGAGCGCGAACCGGTGCTGGTGGGCGAGGTCCTGGCAGACGCGGCCGACGCCCTGGCCCACGCCGGCAGCATCGCGGCTCCGGCCCGCCCCTACTCCGCCGTCCTACTGGCCCTGTGGCGGAACAAGGCCCAGACCGGGACGTGACGGCATCCGGGTCATTCGGCGAGCAGTGCGATGCCGGATCGATCCGACCGTGTCGCCGGGGGAAGCCGACGCCTCGCTGCGGGGCGGACGTAGGCTCGGGGCATGAGTCTGCGCCTGAGCACCGTGATCCTGCCTGTCGACCGCTGGCACGAGGGAGGTCGCGCCAAGTGGCAGCGGGCCGAGGAACTTGGGTTCCACGCGGCCTACACCTACGACCACCTTTCCTGGCGGACCTTCCGGAACGGGCCGTGGTTCGGCGCTCTGCCGACGCTCACGGCTGCCGCGACGGCCACGGAGCGGCTGCGCCTCGGCACGCTCGTCACCTCGCCGAACTTCCGCCACCCGGTGACGCTCGCCAAGGAACTGATCTCCCTCGACGACGTCTCCGGCGGACGGATCACGCTCGGCATCGGCGCCGGAGGCAACGGCTTCGACGCCACCGTGCTCGGCCAGGAGCAGCCGTGGACCCCCAAGGAGCGCGCCGACCGGTTCGGGGAGTTCCTGCCGCTGCTCGACCGGCTGCTCACCGAGGATTCCGTCTCGCAGCGGGGCACGTTCTACTCGGCGGAGGAGGCCTTCAACCTCCCCGGGTGCGTCCAGCGGCCCCGGCTGCCCTTCGCCGTCGCCGCGACCGGCCCGCGCGGCCTGAAGCTCGCCGCACGGTACGGGCAGGCATGGGTGACCACCGGTGACCCGAAGATCTTCGACGAGGGCACCCCGGAGCAGTCCGTGCAGGCCCTGCGCGGCCAGGTCGAGAAGCTCGGCAAGGCGTGTGCGGAGACCGGCCGGGAGATTGCCGACCTGGACAAGATCCTGCTCACGGGCTTCACCCCGGACCGGGGGCGGCCGCTGGAGTCCGTGGCGGCCTTCGTCGACTTCGCCGGCCGCCACCAGGAGCTCGGCTTCACCGAGCTCGTGATCCACTGGCCGATCCCCGACTCCGACTTCGCCGCCGACCAGGGCGTCTTCGAGCGGATCGCCACCGAGGCGCTCGCCCAGCTGGGCTGAGACGGGGTGAGCTGAACCGCTGCCGCCACCGCTGCCGTCGCCCTAGGGTTCGGAGCGACGGCAGCGCGCACCCTCAGGACGAGGTGCGCAGCAGGTGTTCCGTGGTCCGGTCGGCGCTCTCCAGGAGCCACTCCGGGGCCACGCCGTCGGGCAGTGCGCGCACCTCGGCGGCCAGCGCCGAGACCCGGGCGGCGCCGGCTTCGGGCCGGCCCAGCTCGTGCTCGGTCCAGGCGGCGTTGTTCACGCACTGGAACCGGGCCTGCAGATGGTCCGGGCCGAGCTCCGCGTGGAGGCCGGCGGCCCGCTCCCACAGCAGGATCTCCTCCAGCCGCAGCGCCTCGAGCTCCGCCTCGCCCAGTGGTTGGGCGGGCCCGGAACCCCGTCCTTCCTCCTCGTCCGCCTCCTCGTCGGCGCGGACCCGGCGGTCGAGGACCTGGGCGAGCTGGTTCCAGGTCTCGGCCAGTTCGGCCCGCGCCTCGCGGTCCCCGGGGCCCTGTGTCAGCGCGGCGGTCAGGACCTCGGCCGCCTCGTCCATCCGGGCCCGGGCCCCCGCCACCCCGGTGTCGGTGACCTCTTCGCGCAGCCCCAGCCAGGCCAGCGACCGCAGGATCCGTACCTCGGCGACCGGTGCGTCCTTCGACCGCCGGCGCAGTTCGAGGGCCCGCTCGTACGCGGCGACCGCCTCCGGCACCAGCTGCGCCTCGGAGAGTTGATCGGCGGCAGCCTGGGCGAAGCCGGCCTGCGGTCGCGGGTCCTCCCAGTTCTCGGCCAGCTCTGCCGCCAGCAGGTACTGCTCGGCCGCGCCCCGGGGATCGTGCAGCTCGCGCAGCAGGTCGCCCAGGAACTCCCGTACGGAAACGGCCTGGCCCTCCCCGTGCTCCAGCAGGTCCGGCAGCGTCGACTGCAACACCTCGACCGCCTCGGCGGTGTTCCCCTCACGGGCGTGGCACCGGGCGAGCAGCAGCCTGGCCTGGGCCCCGCCGTCGGCGGTGAGCCCGGCCTGGTCGAACCAGTACGCCGCCTCCAGAGCGTGCCGCGCGGCCTCCGCGTCGGCCTCGCCGCGCCCCAGCAGGATGTCGGCGAGGGTGAGCCGTACGACGCCCTGCGCCTCGGCGTCGGTCACCTCCGCGGCATGCGCCAGCCCGGCCCGGGCCGATTCCTCGGCCTCCGCGGCCCGGTCCAGCGACATCAGCACGCCTGCCCTCAGCACGAGCGGGTCCACGGCGAGCCACGGACGGCCCGCCGCCACCGAACGGTCGGCGGATCCGGCGAGCAGGGTCAGGGCATGCTCCGGGTCGCCCTGCGAGAGGGCGAGGCGGCCCAGCATCTCCTCGGCCTCGGCGACCACGTCGGGCACGGTCGCGGCGTAGGCATCGGCGAAGGCGGCGAGTTCGGCGACCAGCTCGCCGTGGCCGTGCTCCCCGTCGTGGCCGGAGCCCTGCCCGTGGCCGTCGCCGTGCCCGTGCTCGGGGTCCTCGGTCGCCTCGACCGAGCGCAGGTAGGACTCCACCCGGATCCCCGTCAGCTCCGCGAGCGCGATCCGCCGGGTCCGCAGCGGCTCGCCCGCGTCCAGCGCCTCGGCGGCGCGCAGGGCGACCGCCAGCAGCCCGCGCAGCTCCCCCGCCTCCGTGCCCGACTGCGCGGCCACCGTCGCCAGCCGCAACTCGGCCAGGGCGGCGCGCTCCGCGAGCCCCAGTTCCCGGTAGCGCTCGCGTACGCCGGCCAGCAGTTCCGAGGCGTCGCCGGCGCCGGCCCGAGCGGCCGCCAGGGCCCGGTGGTCCGCCACATCGGCGGCGGCCAGCGGATCGGACCCGGCAGCTGCCTCGGGGCGCAGGGCCACCTGCTCCCAGAGCGCGTCGGCGCCCGGGTGCCCGAGATCGCGTGCCTCCCGGGCCCGTGCCACGAGTTCCGGGAAGCCCTCGGCCGGGGCCGCCGCCCTGGACACCGGGGCGGGGCCCGGCTGCGGGAGCGCCGCGAGCCCGGAGCTTCGTACGCCCAGCGGCAGGGCCTCGTTCAGCGGGGCGGCGCCGATCCGCGCGAGGAATCGCTCCGACACCCGGGTGGAGCCGTTGCGCGCGTCGAACCGCTGGGCGATGTCGAGCGCCCCGTCACGCAGCACCTCGTACAGCTCGGACACGGTGCACGGGCTGCCCTCGTAGGCGACTGTCGGGCTCGGGCCGTGACCCAGCTCCGTCAGACGGCGCAGCAGGACGAGGACTCCGCCGTGGAAGGCCAGCTGGTCGGAGAGGTTGGCGAGCGGGGCCACGTACGCCGCGTGCTCGGCGAGGATCTCCAGACCGCGGGACTCGTTTCCGGTGAGCGCGCAGAACTCGATGTGCCGGCCCACCGAGGGCAGCAGGCTCTCCTTGCCCCGGGCCATCCGGTATCCGCGCAGATGGGCCGAGCGGGCTTCGTCGAACCGGCCGAGCCGCACCAGCGGCAGCAGTGAGGCGGCCAGCACCCGGTGGGGTTCCTCGGCGCAGGTCTGCTCACCGGAGAGCACCGGCTGCCAGAGCACCAGGGCCTCGGCGTCGTCGCCGCGCAGCACGGCGTACTGGCCCTGGCTGTTGAGCTCGCAGGCGTGGCAGTCGCTCATGTCGTCGCGGTCGGCGGCCTGCCAGCGCTTGTACGCGCGTCCGGCCCGCTCGTCGTCACCGGTCGCGTCGGCGAGCCACAGCTCGGCCTCGCGCACGGGACGCTCGCTGTAACCGGCGATCCGGTAGCGGCGCTCCATCTCGTCCAGCCAGCCGGCGGCCGACTCAAGCGGGATCTCCGGAGAGTTGCCGATGGCGCTGGCGATCCACTTGAACTGCCAGAACAGCGAGTGGGCGTCCCACTCGTCGAAGGCGCCCTGGTCCTTGTCGTACTCCTGGAGCAGCCGGGCGAAAGGGACGAGCATCTTCGGCGACTCGGAGCTGTACAGGTAGGCGTTGATCAGGTTGTCCAGTGCCGCACGGAACAGCGGGCGGTCCCCGGTCGCCTCGGCGGCGGCGGACAGCGCCTCGGCGTGCGCGTTGCGGGCGGACCCGCCCGGGGCCTGGCGGTTCTCGGCCAGTCCGCTCTCGATCTCCTCGCGGGTCAGCGTGCTCACTTCTGCTCCTCCTGGGCGTCTGTGCCGGCCGTGCCGTCTGTGCCGTTCGTGCGGTCCGTGGTGCCGACCGGGTGCGTCGCCCATTCCAGGAGCCCGAGGAAGGCCCGGTTGAGCAGCGTGGTGTCGGCCGCGCGCAGCGGCCGCTGCGACCTCAGCAGGGCCTGGCCGTACAGCGATTCGACGGCTGTGGCGGTCAGGGCCTCGTCGGGAAGGGCGGCGATCCGGCGGATGAGCGGGTTGTTGTGGTTGAGCACGAGGCGGGCGCGCGGAGCGGAGCCGCGCAGCGAGCCGAGGATGCCGCTCCACAGCGAGTCGGCGCTCTCCAGGGCGGCGGTGCGGTCGCGCTCCTGACGGGCCTGGCGGTCGTCGAGGTAGAGCGCCGGGACGGCGGCGGGCTGGAAGGCGCGCAGGACCACGTCGCAGCTCTGGGGTTCCAGGCGGGTGCGGGCGGTGGCCAGGAAGGGGGCCAGGGCCAGTTCGGCGGAGGTCGGGACCGGATCGAGGCGCTCGGTGACGGCTCCCGCGTCGAGCTCGGTGACCTTGAGCTCCGGGCGTACGGAGGGCAGCAGGGCCAGCAGATCGGCGTCGTAGGTGTAGCCGGCGTTGATGACCCCGAGTCCGTGGGCGGCCGCGATCGGGGCGATCTGGCGGAACTCCTCCACGGTGCGGGTGAAGTGGATCTCGGTGTGCGCGGCGGCGAACTCCTCCAGGCTCATCGAACCGTCGCTGGTCTCGAACGGCAGCCAGGGCAGCATCAGGCCGAGCAGCTCGGCGTCGTGCCGGGCCAGCGATTTCACCCCGAGGTGGTGGACGCTCAGGAAGGCGGCCAGCCGCTCGGGTTCGCTGGTGGCGAGCTCGGCGAGCCAGGCGCGGACGCGGGCGCCGAGGGCCTCGCGCACGGCGGCCAGGGTCTCGTCGTCGTACAAGTTCTCGCGGGAGGCGGTGGGCCGCAGGGTGTCGGTGTCCAGGACGGCGCGGACGAAGAACGCCCAGTCGGGCAGCAGGTTGTCGGCCTTGTCGGTCAGCAGCATGCCCTTGAGGTGGACGCGGTGTCCGGACCGGTGGGCGGGGCTGGTCGGCTCGGGCAGGACGTACGCGACTCCGCGCACTCCCGCCACGGGAAGGTCGAGGTCGATGCTGTCGAGCGGGGTGAAGCCGAAGAGCTGCGCGCAGTGCGCGGCGAGCGCGACGCGGCGGGCCGCGGGGGTGGGGAAGGGCCGGTCCCAGACGGCGGGCCGGTCGGTGACCGGGCGGGGTCCGGCGGCGGAGCCGTCGTCGAAGGTGATGTCGTAGGGCAGCAGGGAGCCGTAGTCGCGGGCCAGTTGCTCGACCTTGGCCGGGACGGTCCACTCCTCGGCGCCGGGGCGGGCCTCCAGGACGACGGTGGTGCCGGGTTCCGGGCGGTCGTCGGAGGGCAGTTCGCGGACGGTGTACGAGCCGTCGTCCGTGGCCAGCCATTCGACGGGCGCGGCCAGCGGGTCGCGGGCGGAGCGGGTGACCACGCGGATCTGGCGGGCGACGACGAAGCAGGCGAGCAGGCCGATGCCGAACTGGCCGAGGAACTCCTGGCGGGTGGTCTCCAGGCCGTGTGGGCCCCCGCGCTTGGAGCTGCGTCCGATGGTGGCGAGGAGGGAGTGGGCCTCGTCGGCGGTCAGGCCGATGCCGCTGTCCTCGATGGTCACGCGGTTGCCGGTCGCCGACAGGCGGATGGCGATCTCGGCCTCGGGGTCCAGGGCGTGGCGGGCGGTGACGGCGTCGACGGCGTTCTGGAGGAGCTCGCGGACGTACACGCGGGGGCTGGAGTAGAGGTGGTGGGAGAGGAGGTCGACCAGGCCGCGCAGGTCGACCTGGAAGGTGTTCGGATGGGTTTCTCGGGCTTCTTCGGACGTCATGGGGCGTCACCTCGCGTGCTGGTACGGGTTGTTCGGCGACCGCGAGGTACCCCCCTCACAGATCCCGGAGTGAGGAACAGCGTAGGGGGATGATCTGACAATCCTTCGGTGAATTCCGGTGCCTGTGGGGGTTCTCCCGGGCATCTCCGGGTTATTGGAACCGCAGGAATTGCGGCGGCACGGAGTCCGCCAGCCACACGCCATTGGCGCTGATCCGAAAGACGTGCCCCGCGGCGCGCATCGCCGCCGCGTCCACGGCGAGGACGACCGGCCGGCCGCGGCGTGCGCCGACGCGGGTCGCGGTCTCCCGGTCCGGGGAGAGGTGGACGTGGTGGCGGGCCATCGGGCGCAGCCCCTCGGCGCGGATCGCGTCCAGGGCGGCCGCGACGGTGCCGTGGTAGAGGTACGCGGGCGGTTCGGCCTCCGGCAGGCCCAGGTCCACGGGGACGGTGTGCCCCTGGCTGGCGCGGATCCGGCTGCCGTCGACGGCGAACCGCTGCTTGTCGTTTGCGGCGACCACGTGGTCGAGCTCGGCACGGGTGATGGGGAAGCCGTGGGCGGCGCCGGCGCTCAGGAGATCGTCGATCTCCACCCAGCCTTGCGGGTCGAGCACCAGTCCGATGCGTTCCGGCTGATGGCGCAGGTGTTTCGAGACGTATTTGGACACCTTGACGGTGCGCTTGTCATTCATTCGCCCAGCGTGACGGCTCGGCCGGGTCCGGCGCAGCGATTTTTCGCCGTTCTCTCGAACCTGGACTCCCCCTATCGCGTTTCCAAGATACGGAATACATTTTCCGCTGAACTGCCACTCAAGGGGGAGAAAAGTATGACAAACAGTGCGTCTCTGTCGCGGCGTGCGACCGCCGAGCTCGTCGGCACCGCCGCCCTCCTCGTGGTCGTCATCGGATCGGGAATCCAGGCCGCCGCGCTCACCTCGGACACGGGCGTGGCCCTGGTCGCCAACTCGCTCGCCTCGGCCATCGGGCTCGGGCTGATCATCACTCTCTTCGGGCCGCTCTCGGGCGCCCACCTCAACCCGGTGGTCACCCTCACGGCCTGGTGGGGGCGTCGCACCGGCGGTGAAGGACTCGAAGGCCGGGAGGCCCTGGTCTACGTGGCGGCGCAGACCGCCGGGGCCATAGGCGGGGCCGTCCTCGCGGAAACGATGTTCGGCCGCATCCCCGGTTCCTTCTCCACCCAGGTCCGCGACGGCGGACACCTGCTCGTCGGGGAGGTCGTGGCCACCGCCGGACTGGTCCTGGTGATCCAGGGCCTTGGCCGCATCGGCCGGCCGAAGCTGATCCCGGCCGCGGTCGCCGCCTACATCGCCGCCGCGATCTGGTTCACCTCCTCCGGCTCCTTCGCGAACCCGGCCGGCACCATCGGGCGCAGCTTCAGCGACTCCTTCACCGGCATCGCCCCGCAGTCGCTGCCGGGGTTCGTCGCCGCCCAGCTCGTCGGCGGGGTCCTCGGCCTGGTCCTCGCGGGCCTGCTCTACGGAAGCACCCGCCCGGCAGCCGCCTCCCCCGCCGCAGCCGCCTCCCCCGCGGCCGGCTCCTCCACCACCGACACCGCGGGTACCGCCGCCACGGTCGGTCCGGTGGCCGAAACCAACGTGCCCGGAACGGCGTTCCAGGCCGTCGGCTGACCCTCCGGGGACGGTTCCCCACAGGTCGGTCGGACTTGTCCACAGCCCTTTGCGCCGGTTTCGGCGACAAAAGCGTGATCCGGCCTGTGGACTACTGAGCGAGCACTACCGGCCGCCGCGACTGGCCAGATCGTTCATCGTCCGGGCCTGCAACTCCCGCTCCGTGGCGGCCCGGACGAACTCCGCCACATGGTCGGGCCCCACCAGTTCCTGCACCGCTCGCACGGTCTCCGCGGGCAGCGCCACCGGGGCCGGCCCGGAGGGCTGGGGAGTCCCGACGGCCCCGAGGTGCCGCTGGAGGTGCCGGGTCGCGAAGAGGCGCATCGCCCGCGCCAGTTCCGCGTCCACCGTCTGCTGGGCCAGTGGCCGCAGTCTCCGTACCATCGTCGCCGCCTCGGCCGCGTCCGAGTCCGTCGGGGGGACGGCCCCCAGGTACCGGGCGAAGACGTGCTCCGTGGTGAATTCGAGGAAGCGCGAGGCGATGAGCTCCACCTGGCCGCGCAGCTCCCGCAGATGACCGGTGATCGCGGGCAGCGGGACCCCGGCGGCGTACAGCTCGGCCGCCACGGACAGCTCCTGCGGAGACGGTACGAGGAACTGGTCCGGGCGCCCCGGGATCCGCTCCAGCACGCCCAGCTCGCACGCCTCGCCGACCGCTTCGTCGTCGGGCTTGCCGCCGAACCGCTCGTTCAGCTCGTCCCGGCTTATCCGGGCCGCTTCCTCGTCCGTCCACGGCCCGTGCACCTCGGCCACCAGCCCCAGGACACCGCCGAGACCGCGGCCCGCGTCCCAGGCCTCCAGCAGTTCCTTGATGGAGGCCAGGGTGTACCCGCGGTCCAGCAGGTCGGCTATCTGGCGCAGCCGAGCCAGATGCGTGTCCCGGTAGACATTGGAACGGCCTCGCCGCTCCGGCTTCGGCAGCAGACCGCGGTCCTGGTACGCCCGGATCGTGCGGACGGTCGCACCGCTGTGGTGCGCCAGATCCTCGATCCGGTACTCGGCTACTGCCTGCTCGGACAATCCCGGCTCCCTACGACATGGCGGCTCGGCCGATCGCGCCCGCAGCGGACCGGGCGGCAGGTGAGGCCGCGAGGTACTCGACCGCCCTGCGCAGCGAGCCCTCCTGCGAGGGATGGTACGACCGCCGCAGGTAGCGGGGTATGGCCGCGGCGAGCTCTCTCCAAGTGGGCAGCAGCCCCTTGGCCACGGACCGGTTGTGCTCGCGCAGCGAATAGCGGGTCCGTCCGCGCAGCCCCGGGTCGTTGCGCAGGAGGTACGAGGCCCCCGCGATCCACAGCCAGCCCATGACCGGCGCGACCACGGCCATACCCTCGATGCGCCGGGCGTAGCGGGGCAGGCCCGAGCCGCCGCAGTGCTGGTACATGTCGAAGGCGACGGAGCGGTGCTCCACCTCCTCCGCGCCGTGCCAGCGCAGCAGATCGAGCATGACCTCGTCCGCTCCGGCCGCGTCCAGCCCCTCGGCGCCGAGCACCCAGTCCCCGAGGACCGCCGTGAACTGCTCGATCGCGGCGACCAGCGAGAGCCGGAAGCGCAGCCACTCCTGCGCCGTGATCGGGGCACCGAACGGCGGGGTCTCCCCGAGCAGCTTCTCGAAGAGGAAGTCCACGTACTTCGTGTACGCCTCGGTGGGCAGCCGCTGTTCGGCGAGGTGGTCCAGGACGTAGGAGTGCTGCACGCTGTGCGTGGCCTCCTGGCCCATGAAACCCTTCACCTCGCTGCGCAGCTCCGCGTCCGTGACCAGGGGCAGGGCCTCTTTGAAGACCTTCACGAACCACCGCTCACCGGCCGGCAGCAGCAGGTGCAGCACGTTGATGACGTGGGTGGCCGTGGGCTCGCCCGGTATCCAGTGCAGCGGTGTGGCCTTCCAGTCGAAGGCCACCCGGCGCGGTGCGATCGCGTACGGGGCAGCCCTGCCCGCGACCGCCCCGCTCACAGCTTGGGCTCCAGTTTCGCGAACCGCCGCAGGGTCCCCGGCGCGAACCGGGACATCCACAGGGCGCCCTTGGACTCGGGGGTCACCGGGACCACGGCCTGGTTCTTCACGACCGCGAGCAGGATCGCGTCCGCGACCTTCTCCGGCGGGAAGTTGCGCAGCCCGTAGAGCCGGGAGGACTTCTGCTGGCGCCGCTTCTCCTCGGCCTCGTCCACTCCGGCGAACCGGGAGGTGGCGGTGATGTTGGTGTTGACGATGCCGGGGCAGATGGCCGACACACCGATCGACTTCGAGGCCAGCTCGGCCCGCAGGCACTCGCTGAGCATCAGCACCGCCGCCTTGGAGGTGCTGTACGCGGGCAGTGTCTTGGACGGCAGGTAGGCGGCGGCGGAAGCGGTGTTGACGATGTGCCCGCCCTGGCCGCGCTCCGCCATCTGCTTGCCGAAGAGCCGGCAGCCGTGGATGACGCCCCACAGATTGACGTCGAGGACCTTCTTCCAGTCCTCGGTGCTCGTGTCCAGGAACGGTCCCGACAGGCCGATCCCGGCGTTGTTGACCAGGACGTCCACGATCCCGTACTCGGAGGCGACCTTCGCGGCGAGCTTCTCCATGGCCTGCTCGTCGCTGACGTCGACGCACTCGCCCCAGGCCTGCGGCGAGCCGACCAGGCGCGCCATGTCGGCGGTCCGGGCGGCGCCGTCGGCGTCCCGGTCCACGCACACCACCCGGGCGCCGGCCTCGGCGAAGGCGAAGGCGGTGGCCCGGCCGATGCCGCTCGCGGCTCCGGTCACCAGGACCAGCTGGCCGCCGAAGCGGTCCGCGTACCTGCCCGGGGCCTTCTGCTCCGGCGCCCGCGTGGCGGGCTCCTCCCGCGAGGTGACGAACTCGGTGATCCACGCGGCCAGCTGGTCGGGCCGGGTCCGCGGCACCCAGTGCTTGGCCGGCAGGGTGCGCCGCACCAGGTCCGGTGCCCACAGCTCCAGCTCGTCGTAGAGCCGCTCGGAGAGGAAGGCGTCCCCGGTGGGGGTGATCAACTGCACCGGTACGTGGGCGTACGCGTCGGCGCGCGGCCGGCGCAGCCGGGCCCGGACGTTGTCCCGGTAGAGCCAGGCGCCGTGCGCGGCGTCGGAGGGCAGCGAGGCCGTCGGGTAGTCCCCGGCGGGGACCTTCTCCATCCGCTCCAGGAACTTCGGCCACTGCTTGCCGAGCGGACCGCGCCAGGCGAGCTCCGGCAGCACGGGGGTGTGCAGCATGTACACGTACCAGGACTTGACGCCCTGCTGGAGCAGCTGGGCGGCCCTGCGCGGGGTCGGCCGGGCCATCCGCTTCTTGATCCAGTGTCCGAAGTGGTCGAGGGAGGGCCCCGACATCGAGGTGAAGGACGCGATCCGGCCCTCGGTACGGGCGACCGTCGCGAACTCCCAGCCCTGCACGGAGCCCCAGTCGTGGCCGACCAGGTGCACCGGGCGGTCCGGGCTGACCGCGTCCACGACCGCGAGGAAGTCGTCGGTCAGCTTCTCCAGGGTGAACCCGCCGCGCAGCGGCTTCGGGGCGGTGGAGCGCCCGTGGCCCCGCACGTCGTAGAGCACGACGTGGAACCGGGAGGCCAGCCGCTCGGCGACCTGCGACCAGACCTCCTTGCTGTCCGGGTACCCGTGCACCAGGACCACGGTCGGCCGGTCCGCGTCACCGAGTTCGACGACGCACAGCTCGACCCCGCCGGTGCTCACCCAGCGCTCGCGCGCGCCCGCCAGGCCCGCGTCCGTCATTGCGCTCATGCCGTCTTCTCCTCAGCCCAGCGCCGCACGTGCGGCAGATCGTCGTCCAGCCAGTACGCGCTCTCCTCGGGGTCCCGGGAGTCGGTGACGACCAGGATCTCCTCGAACTTCGCGCCGGTGCCCCGGAAACCCAGGTGCGGCTCCACCGCCCACAGGCCGGGCTGGGGCGGGTGGTCGGAGAAGTGGTACGGGCTCCACAGCGGGGACCAGCCCTCGCGGTGGCCGCGCAGGGCATCGGAGGCCAGCCCCTTCAGGGCCTGGGTGCCGAACCCGAACGCGGTCGGCGCCCAGCTCCGCTCCTTGACCCGGTCTATCTTGTGCGCGATGACGCCGAAGGGGTAGGCCCGGTGCCGGTTCGTGTACCCCTGGTGGATCATCAGCCGCTCCACCTCCTCGTAGATGTCGCGCAGGGAGCGGCGCTCGCGCACCTGGTCGAGGATGAGCGTGCGGTGCGCCTGCAGATCGGACATGAGCCGGTCCTGCACCGGGTTGAGGCCGAGGCTGCCCGAGTACCCGATGTCCGCGGTGTGGCCCTTGTAGACGGGGGCCATGTCGAGGATGAACGGCATCCCCGGCTCCAGGGCCCGGTTCGTCGGGAAGAACTGCAGGGGGATCTTGAAGCCGGTGAAGGCGGTCCGGTCCCCGAACCACGCGAACGGCATGTGGAACCAGTCCCGCACACCGCGCTCGCGCAGCCAATCGCGCTGCATCCGCGCGGCCTCGCGCTCGGTCACGCCGGGGCGCAGCTGCGCCGCGACGGCCTCGGCGCACTCGTAGGAGAGGCGCTGCACCTCCTGGAACCCGCGCAGCTCGGCGGAGAGTTCCGTGGTGCGTCGCTTCGTGCGTTGCCTGGTGTCCCCAGCCATGCCAGCCGTCCGTCCATATAGCCGTACGCGCCCGTAACTTGACACTGATGAATGTGACAATGACCGGAGATCACGTCAAGGCCCGTGCACGGACCTGTGGACAAAGTTGTCCGGTACGCATCAGCCCTACGTCAGCCTTATGTCGGGGTCCGTAGTCCTGAAGGCGGAGAAAGGATCGAGCTCCAGGTCTGACGATCCGGGCTCCGTACGCCACTAACGTCGTTCACGTGACTGTCATCGCGACCGAAAGCCTGAGCAAGCGGTACCCCCGAGTGACCGCCCTCGACCGGCTCTCCTTGGACATCGGACCCGGAGTTACCGGGCTCGTTGGCGCCAACGGAGCCGGCAAGTCCACGCTGATCAAGATTCTGCTGGGACTCTCCCCCGCCACCGAGGGCACCGCCGCCGTGCTCGGACTCGACGTAGCCACCCATGGCAGCGCGATCCGCGAGCGCGTCGGCTACATGCCCGAACACGACTGCCTGCCCCCCGACGTCTCGGCCACCGAGTTCGTCGTGCACATGGCGCGCATGTCCGGGCTCCCGCCGACCGCCGCCCGTGAGCGCACCGCGGACACCCTGCGCCACGTGGGGCTGTACGAGGAGCGCTACCGCCCCATCGGCGGCTACTCCACGGGCATGAAGCAGCGCGTCAAACTCGCCCAGGCGCTGGTCCACGACCCGCAGCTGGTGCTCCTCGACGAGCCGACCAACGGCCTCGACCCGGTCGGCCGCGACGAGATGCTGGGCCTGATCCGCCGCGTCTACACCGACTTCGGCATCTCGGTCCTGGTCACCTCGCACCTGCTCGGCGAGCTGGAGCGGACCTGCGACCACGTCGTGGTCGTCGACGGCGGCAAACTGCTGCGCTCCAGCTCCACCAGCGACTTCACCCAGACCACCACGACCCTCGCGGTCGAGGTCACCGACTCCGACGCCCACCCGGACGGCACCGCCGCCCTGCGCAAGGCGCTCACCGAGGCGGGACTGACGCTCCACGCGGGAGAGGAAGAGGGCCTGCCCGGAGCCGGCCACATCCTCCTCGTCGAGGCCACCGGCGAGGCCACGTACGACGTCGTCCGCGACACGGTCGCCGATCTCGGCATCGGCCTGGTCCGCATGGAACAGCGCCGCCACCACATCGCGGAGGTCTTCCGCGACAGCGACGCGGCGGCCGCCCGTGCCGAGCAGTTCGCAGCCCAGTCCGCCCAGGCCGCCGCCTGGGCCGCCACCCAGCAGAAGGGAGCCGGTTCCGATGGCGCCTGACACCTCGACCCAGATCCACAACATCGGCTACCGGTCCTACGACGGCCCCCGGCTCGGCCGCTCCTACGCCCGCAAGTCGCTGTTCGCACAGTCCCTGCGCGGCGCCTACGGACTCGGCCGCTCGGCCAAGTCCAAGGTGCTGCCGATGCTGCTCTTCGCGGTGATGTGCGTCCCCGCGCTGATCCTCGTCGCGGTCGCCATCACGGTGCCCGGCTCCACGGCGCTGCCGATCAAGTACACGACGTACGCGATGACCACCCAGGTGATCGTCTACCTCTACCTGGCCTCCCAGGCACCGCAGTCCGTCTCGAGGGACCTGCGCTTCAAGACGGTGCCGCTCTACTTCTCGCGGCCCATCGAGCGCGTCGACTACGTCCTGGCCAAGTTCGCGGCCATGGCCTCGGCCCTGTTCATCCTCACGGCCACCCCGCTGCTGATCATGTGGATCGGCTCGCTCCTGGCGAAGTTCGACTTCGCCGACCAGACCAAGGGATTCGGGCAGGCACTGGTGTCGGTACTGCTGCTGTCGCTGCTCTTCTCCGGCCTCGGCCTGGTCATGGCCGCGCTCACCCCGCGCCGCGGCTTCGGCGTCGCCGCCATCATCGCCGTGCTCCTGATCCCCTACGGCGCCGTGTCCGCCGTCCAAGCCATCGCTTATGAGACCGGCTCGACCGGCGGCATCGAGTGGCTGGGCCTGTTCTCCCCGATGAGTCTCATCGACGGCCTGCAGACCGCCTTCCTCGGCGCCGACTCCGGCTTCCCCGGCAGCGAGGGCCCCTCGGGCGCCGTCGGCTTCGTCTACCTGCTCGTCATCCTCGGCCTCATCGCCGGCTCCTACGCCGCCCTGATGGCCCGCTACCGGAAGGCCGGGCTGTGAGCATCATCGACATCGACCACACCTCCCGCTGGTTCGGGAACGTCGTCGCCGTCAACGACGTGACCATGCGCATCGGTCCCGGAGTCACCGGCCTGCTCGGCCCCAACGGCGCCGGCAAGTCCACCCTCATCAACATGATGGGCGGCTTCCTCGCCCCCTCCACGGGCACCGTCACCCTCGACGGCACCCCGATCTGGCAGAACGAGCAGGTCTACAAGCAGATCGGCGTCGTGCCCGAGCGCGAGGCCATGTACGACTTCCTCACCGGCAAGGAGTTCGTCGTCGCCAACGCCGAACTGCACGGTCTCGACGAAGCGGCCGCCCAGCGGGCCCTGGCCACGGTCGAGATGGAGTACGCCCAGGACCGCAAGATCTCCACGTACTCCAAGGGCATGCGCCAGCGCGTGAAGATGGCCTCCGCCCTGGTCCACGACCCGTCCGTGCTGCTGCTCGACGAGCCGTTCAACGGCATGGACCCGCGCCAGCGCATGCAGCTCATGGAGCTGCTGCGGCGGATGGGCGACGACGGCCGCACGGTGCTCTTCTCCTCGCACATCCTGGAGGAGGTCGAACAGCTCGCCTCCCACATCGAGGTGGTCGTCGCCGGCCGGCACGCGGCCTCCGGAGACTTCCGCAAGATCCGCCGCCTGATGACGGACCGACCGCACCGCTACCTCGTCCGCTCCTCCGACGACCGGGCCCTCGCCGCGGCCCTGATCGCCGACCCGTCCACCGCCGGGATCGAGGTCGACCTCAAGGAAGGCGCCTTGCGCATCCAGGCCGTCGACTTCGGGCGCTTCACCGAGCTGCTGCCGCGGGTCGCCCGCGAGCACGGCATCCGGCTGCTGACGGTCTCGCCTTCCGACGAGTCCCTCGAGTCGGTCTTCTCCTACCTCGTCGCGGCCTGAAGGAGCTGGCACCCATGTACAACCCCACCGTTGCCCGGCTCACCTACCGGGCCCTGCTCGGCCGCCGGCGCGCACTGATCCTCTGTGTGCTGCCCGTCCTGCTGATCGCCATCTCCATCGCGGTCCGTGCCTTCACCGGTCTCGACGACAAGGTCGCCGCCGATCTCCTCGGCGGCTTCGCCCTGGCCACGATGGTCCCGCTGATCGGCGTCATCGCCGGCACCGGTGCCATCGGCCCGGAGATCGACGACGGCTCGATCGTCTACCTGCTCTCGAAGCCGGTGAAGCGCCCGACGATCATCATGACGAAGCTGACCGTCGCGATCGCCGTCACCATGGTCTTCTCCGCGATCCCCACCCTGATCGCCGGCTTCATCCTCAACGGCAACGGCCAGCAGATCGCCGTCGCATACACCGTGGCCGCCCTCGTCGCCTCGGTCGCCTACAGCGCCCTGTTCCTGCTGCTGGGCACCGTCAGCCGGCACGCGGTCGTCTTCGGCCTGGTCTACGCCCTGATCTGGGAGTCGCTCTTCGGCAGCCTCGTCGACGGAGCCAAGACCCTCAGCGTCCAGCAGTGGTCGCTGGCCCTCGCGCAGAAGGTCGCGGGCGAGGGGTACGTGGACGCCACCGTCGGGCTGCCCACTGCGGTGATCCTGCTCGTCGCGGTCACCGTCGGCGCCACCTTCTACGCCGGACAGAAGCTCCGCAGCCTGAAGCTGGCGGGCGAGGAGTAGGACGTCCGCACCGGCGCCCACGGGGGCGCCGGCAGCGGATGTTTCACGTGAAACAGTGCCCCGCCCGGCCCACCGGCCAGGCGGGGCACAGCTTTGCGCGAGATCATCAAGCCATGATCGAGCACACCGAGCCCGAGCCGTCCAGGCCGGTACGGTCCTGGATACGCTCCGCGCCCGGCACCCACATCTGGCTGCTGATCATCGTGGTCACCAGCATCGTGGTCGTGATCGTGCCCGACCATCTCGAACACGTTCTGCTCCACCGCAACAGCAGCAACATCCACGAGCTCGCCCGGCACCCGATACGGGCGCTGCTCAGCAGCGCGTTCTGGATCGAGGACCCGGCCTCGCTCCCGCTCTACTTCGTCCTCTTCGAGATCTTCCAGGCCAACGTCGAACGCTGGCTCGGCACCCTGCGCTGGCTCTTCATCATCGCGACCGGACACATCACGGCCACGCTGATCAGCCAGAAGCTGGTCCTCATGGCCATCCAGGACAACCGCGCCGCACGCAGCATGGTCCACGTCGTCGACATCGGCGTCAGCTACGGGCTCGCGAGCGCCGTCGGGGTGCTGACGTACCGCCTGCCCGGCCCCTGGCGCTGGCTCTACCTGGCCGGCTCCGTGGCCTTCTTCGGGCTCCCGCTCGTCTCCGGCGGCACCTTCACCGACTTCGGCCACGCCATCGCACTGGCCGTCGGCCTCCTCGCCTGGCCGCTGACCCGGCACCCGAACCCGAGCCGGATCCACGGCTGACGCACGGAAATTCACTGGTACGAGGCGTGCGGCGGGGGCAGAGTGAGCCGTGCGGGGAGCAACAAGAAGGTCCGGAACAGCCACTTCGAGCGCGCCTGTCGGCGCGGGCCGTTCCGGACCTTCCGTTCGTCTTCCGCTCTGTTATGCGGCGCCCAGCAGACGCTCCAGGACCACGGCGATGCCGTCCTCCTCGTTGGAGGTGGTGACCTCGTCCGCCACCGCCTTGAGCTCCGGGTGCGCGTTGGCCATGGCCACTCCGTGCGCGGCCCAGCCGAACATCGGGATGTCGTTGGGCATGTCGCCGAAGGCGATCGTCTCGGCCGCCTTCACCCCCAGCCGGCGTGCGGCCAGCGAGAGGCCGGTGGCCTTGCTCAGTCCCAGCGGCAGTATTTCCACGACGCCCGGACCGGCCATGACGATGCCGACCAGGCTGCCCACGGTCTCCCGGGCCACCTGGACGAGGGCGTCCTCGTCCAGCCCGGGGTGCTGGATGTACAGCTTGTTCAGCGGAGCCGACCAGACCTCGGCGGTGTCCTCCAGGTAGAGCGCGGGAAGGCCCCCCTGGACCTGGTAGCCGGGGCCGAAGAGCACCTCGCCCTCGACTCCGTCCCGGCTGGCTGCGATCGCCAGCGGACCCACCTCGGCCTCGAGCTTCTCCAGCGCCAGCGCGGCCAGCTTCCGGTCGAGCGTGACCGAGGTCAGCAACCGGTGCGCACCCGCGTCGTAGACCTGCGCGCCCTGCCCGCAGACCGCGATGCCCTTGTAGCCGAGGTCGTCGAGGACGTGCCGGGTCCACGGCACGGCGCGGCCGGTGACGATGATGTGCGCTGCGCCCGCCGAGGTGGCCGCGAGGAGCGCCTCACGGGTGCGTTCCGAGACGGTGTCGTCGCCGCGCAGCAGCGTCCCGTCGAGGTCGGTCGCGACGAGCTTGTACGGGAACGGGGCCGTGCTCACTTGGTGATCGGCTCCAGGATTTCCCGACCGCCCAGGTAGGGCCGGAGCACCGGGGGCACCCGGACCGTGCCGTCGGCCTGCTGGTGGTTCTCCAGGATCGCGACGATCGTGCGCGGGACCGCGCACAGCGTTCCGTTCAGGGTGGACAGCGGGGCGGTCTTCTTGCCGTCGCGGTAGCGGATCGACAGGCGGCGGGCCTGGAAGCCGTCACAGTTCGAGGCGGAGGTCAGCTCGCGGTACTTGCCCTGAGTGGGGATCCACGCCTCGCAGTCGAACTTGCGGGAGGCGGAGGCGCCCAGGTCGCCGGTGGCGACGTCGATCACCTGGAACGGCAGCTCCAGGCTGGTCAGCCACTGCTTCTCCCAGTCCAGGAGACGCTGGTGCTCGGCCTCGGCCTCCTCCGGCGCGACGTACGAGAACATCTCGACCTTGTCGAACTGGTGGACGCGGAAGATGCCGCGGGTGTCCTTGCCGTACGTGCCGGCCTCGCGGCGGAAGCACGGGGAGAAGCCGGCGTAGCGCAGCGGCAGCTTGTCCGCGTCGATGATCTCGTCCATGTGGTACGCGGCGAGCGGGACCTCGGAGGTGCCGACCAGGTAGAGGTCGTCGCCCTCCAGGTGGTACACGTTCTCCGCGGCCTGGCCGAGGAAGCCGGTGCCCTCCATGGCGCGCGGGCGGACCAGTGCCGGGGTGAGCATCGGGGTGAAGCCGGCCTCGGTGGCCTGTGCGATGGCCGCGTTGACGAGGGCGAGCTCCAGCAGGGCGCCGATGCCGGTGAGGTAGTAGAAGCGCGAGCCGGACACCTTGGCGCCGCGCTCGACGTCGATGGCGCCCAGGGACTCGCCGAGCTCGAGGTGGTCCTTGGGCTCGAAGCCCTCGGCGCCGAAGTCGCGGATGGTGCCGTGCGTCTCGAGGACGACGAAGTCCTCCTCGCCGCCGACGGGCACGTCCGTGTGGACGACGTTGCCGAGCCGCAGGAGCAGCTGCTTGGCGGCGTTGTCCGCCTCGTTCTGCTCGGCCTCGGCCGCCTTCACGTCCTGCTTGAGCAGATCGGCCTTCTTCAGCAGCTCTGCCCGCTCCTCCGGAGAGGCCTTGGGGATGAGCTTGCCGAGCGACCTCTGCTCGTTGCGGAGTTCGTCGAATCGCATGCCTGAGGACCTGCGGCGCTCGTCTGCGGAGAGCAGTGCGTCGACGAGGGCGACGTCCTCTCCACGGGCGCGCTGCGAGGCGCGGACACGGTCAGGGTCTTCACGGAGCAGCCGGAGGTCAATCACCCCTCCAGGCTACCGGGCCGGGCTTCCGGGGAGCGCACCGATATCACGCTGCGTGTCGCTTTGTCCTAATTGCCGCGAATGGAAAACTTCCGGCGGGAGACTGGAAGCGACCCTTCCGCGGGGGCCGATAAAACCGGCCCCATTCCCCGAAAAGGGGCAGGGTGGCAGTGATCGGGCAGCCTCTGAGCAGGAGGGGAGAGGCTTCCTTGTCCACAGGAATTCCCCAGCCGACCGGCTTATCCACAGGCTGTGTGCCGCATCTGTGGACACAGGAATAGATCAATCTCGACTGTGGAGCACGCGGGCCCAATCAGGGTTCAAACCACCCTCACACACTCATTCGGGTGGGAATGACTCGCCCCAAAGAGTTGATCGGTGATACGGGGGTGACACCGTTCACCTCCCGCTCGTCAGCGCGAAACCTGCGCCACCCGACCGATTTGTCGACCTTGTCGTGCTGCTCTGTCGACTTGTCCCCAGGTCTGCACCGATCCCTGTGGATAACTCTGTGGACAGTGGACAGAGCGTTAGGGGCGCCCGTCGAGGCAACGTGTCAGCCAGTCCGAGGCCGCCGTGAAGTCGCCGTCCGAGGTGCCGGCCCGGGAGGCCTGGACGTCACCCTGAGCGACACCGGCGCGCGGGTAGGAGCCGAGGAACCGGATCTGGGGGCAGGTGCGCTTGAGGCCCATGAGCGCCTCGCCGACCCGGCGGTCGGAGATGTGCCCTTCGGCGTCGACGGCGAAGCAGTAGTTGCCGATCCCCGCGCCCGTGGGCCGGGACTGGATCAGCATCAGGTTCACCCCGCGGACGGCGAACTCCTGGAGCAGCTCCAGCAGCGCACCGGGGCGGTCGTCGCCCATCCACAGCACGACGGAGGTCTTGTCGGCGCCGGTCGGCGCGGCCGGCCGGGCAGGCCGCCCGACCAGTACGAAGCGGGTCTCCGCGTTCTGCGCGTCGTGGATCTCGGTGACCAGCGGGACCAGCCCGTAGGTGGCGGCCGCGAACTCCCCCGCGAAGGCGGCGTCGAAGCGGCCCTCCTGGACCAGCCGGGCACCGTCGGCGTTGGACGCCGCCGACTCCCACAGGGCGTCGGGCAGGTTCGACCGCAGCCAGTTGCGCACCTGAGGCTGGGCGACCGGGTGCCCGGTGACGGTCTTGACGTCCGACAGCTCGGTCCCGGGCCGCACGAGCAGCGCGAACGCGATGGGGAGCAGCACTTCGCGGTAGATCATGAGCGGTGCGCCGGCAGCCAGCTCGTCCAGGGTCGAGGTGACCCCGCCCTCCACCGAGTTCTCGATCGGGACCAAGGCCGCCGCGGCCTCGCCGTTGCGCACGGCGTCCAGAGCGGCCGGGACCGAAACCATCGGGACGAGCTCCCGGGTCGCGGCTTCGGGGAGGGTGCGAAGGGCGGCTTCGGTGAACGTGCCTTCGGGACCGAGATAGGTGAAGCGGGTGGCCGACATGCGATCAGCCTAATGCCGGAGCCCGGACGCCACCTGGGCTGTTCACCCTTCGAGCAGCCGCTGACCCACGTACTCCCCGGCGCGCGCGCCGGGCGGCACCGCGTACAGGCCGCTCGACTCGTGCCGGATGAACGCCGACAGGGCGTCGCCACGGTCGAGCTTGCGCTGGACGGGGACGAAACCGCGGGACGGGTCGGCCTGCCAGCAGATGAAGAGCAGCCCCGCGTCGGGGGTCCCGTCGGCGGCGATCCCGTCGTGGAAGGAGAAGGGACGTCGGAGCATGGCCGCCCCGCCGTTCTGCGCGGGTGCGGAGATACGGGCGTGCGCGTTGGAGGGGATGACCGGCTTTCCGTCGGCGCCGATCTTGTCGAGGGCCATCGCGGTGGTCTCGCCGCCTCCGGTCAGCGGGGCGCCGGTGGCCTTCGTACGGCCGATGACCTGCTCCTGCTGGGCGAGTGACTGCTGGTCCCAGGAGTCGAGCAGCATCCGGATGCGGCGTACGACGGCGTACGAGCCCCCGACCATCCAGGCGTGCTCCGGGGGCACGGTGCCCTGGACGAAGACCCGTCGGTCGAAGTCGGCTTCGGTGGGCTTCGGGTTGTTGGTGCCGTCGACCTGACCCATGAGGTTGCGGGCCGTCATGGGGGAGGCGGTGGCGCCGGGAGAGCGGTTGAAGCCGTTCATCTGCCACCGCGGCCGGGCCGCCTCTCCGGCGTCCTTCTGCAGGGCGCGCAGCGCGTGGAAGGCGACCAGCGCGTCGTCGGAACCGATCTGTACCCAAAGGTCGCCGTTGCTGCGCTGGGCATCGAGCCGGTCGCCGGAGAAGTCCGGCAGCGGGTCGAGGGCGGCGGGGCGGCGCGCGGTGAGGCCGGTGCGCTCGAAGAAGGAGTGGCCGAAGCCGAAGGTCACCGTGAGGGAGGAGGGGCCGGAGCCGAGGGCGATGCCGGTGTCGGCGACCGGCGCGGTCTCGCCCGCCGTCAGCCGCCGTGCGGTATCGGACCAGCGCCGCATCAGGGCAGCGGCCTCGGTACGCCCGGCACCGGGCGCCAGGTCGAAGGCGAGGACGTGCCCCTTGGCCTGGAGGGGCGTGGTGATGCCGGCCTGGTGATCCCCGTGGAAGGCCACACGGGTGGCACCGAGGCTGCCGGGAGCGCCGCCGGGGCCGGCAGTCCCGGGCCCGGACACCTCGGACGCTACGAGGGCCCCGCCGGCGGCGCCGAGCGCGAGCCCGGCGGCGCCCGCGGCGCCGACCGTGCCCAGCAGGCGGCGCCGGGAGATCTCGATACCGGGGAGTTCCGTGGCGCTCTCGGTGCTCGCAGTGGTTTCGGTGGGTGCGCTGTTCTGGGTCACGCTGGTCAGCCGATCTTCACGTTCTTCTGGACGGTCGTCTGGTCGATGTCGGAGGTGCGGACGGTCACGTCGATCCGCCAGTCGCCGGTCAGCGGAAGCTGGACGCCCGATGCGGTCCAGTGCCCGGGAGCGGCGCGCTCGGGGAGGACCGGAAGCGGGCCGATCTCCTTGGCCTCCAAGGTGAACGCCACCTTGAGCTCGGGCAGGTCCACCGGCTTGCCGTCGGGGGTCTCGGCCCACACGTGGAGCGTGTTCGCACCGACGCGGCCCGGATCCAGCTGGAGCCGGACCGAGCCCTTGCCGTTCTGACCGCCGGTGTCGAAGGGCAGCGTCACCTTGACCGCGCGGTCGGGAACGGCGGTGGCGGTGGAGCCGCGCCCGGCCTCCAGCTCGGCGGCACGGCCGGGCTCGGTGCTGGTGAGGATGGTGGTGACGGCCAGCAGGACCACGGCGACGCCCGCCTCGGCCAGGACGGACCTCCGCAGACCCGCGCGGTCCGGATCGGCGTCGCGAGCCTGCTTCTCCCGCGCGGTGCGCCGGGCGGCGTTCTGGCGGGCGAGCTGTGCGGCACGGCGGGGGTCGGAGGCGACGGTGCCGGACGTGTCGGCACCGGACATGTCGGCGCCGGCGGCGGAGGGGCTGACGGTCACGGGCGATGTTTCACGTGAAACATCGGAGGCGCGTTCGCCCTCTCCCTCCTCCCCGGCCTTGCCCTCGGCATCAGCCTCGCCCTGGCCCCCGGCCAGCCGCGAGGTCCACTTCCGGGAGGTGTAGGCGATGGCGACGACGACGGCGACGAGGCCGATCTTGACGAGCAGCAGCCGCCCGTAATCGGTCCCGGTCAGCGCGGACCAACTGCCCACCTGACGCCAGGACTGGTAGGCGCCGGTGCCGGCCAGGACGAGAACGCTGGCGAAGGCGACGGTGGAGAAGCGCCGGATCGCCGTGCGCTCGATCCCCGGGACCTTGTGGAGCGCGACGAGCAGTGCGGTGAGTCCGCCGAGCCACGTGGCGACGGCCAGCAGGTGCAGGATGTCGACGGGCATGGCGAGGGCGGGCTGGATGCCGGTGGAGGCGTGCTCGGACAGTGCCCAGGTGGCGGCGATACCACCGGCGACGACGGTCCCGCCGATGCCGAGCCCGAAGACGAGGTCGCTCTCCCCCTTGGCGTCCTCTTCGGAGACCTCGGAGGTGTCGGGGCCTTCCGAGCCGTTCGAGCCCTCAGAGCCGTTCGCCGCGTGGCGCCGGGCATAGGAGCCGAACAGGACGGTGATGAACAGTGCGGCGGCGCCGAGGAGAAGCAGCCGCGAGACGAGCGAGGCCCCGGACTTGGTCTCCAGGACGGCCTTGAGCCCAGCGAGGTCGAAGGCATCGGAGAAGTTCCCCGACCCGGTGTACGGGTTGCGGAGCAGCAGCATCACCAGGGTGGCCATGGTGAGCGCGACCCAGGCCCGTACGACCAGCTTCTGCATCGGCCGCTGCGCGGCGCCCCGGCGCCAGCACAGGAGGATGAAGGCGGCGGCGCCGACGAGCACGGCGAACCCGGCGTAGGCCACGTAGCGCGCGATGCCGTAGGCGACGGCGACGGGCCCGTCGCCCGCCGTCCGCGAGGGCAGGGAGACGGCGGTCTCGGAGGGGGCTCCGATGGAGAAGGTGAAGGCGCCGGCGATCGGGTGGCTGTCCGCGGATATGGCCTGCCAGGCGACGGTGTAGGTGCCGTCCGGCTGCCCCGGGCGCAGGGCGGTGCCGTAGCGGATGATGCTCCCGCTGCAGAGGTCGCGCAGTTCGCCGGTGTCGACGCGCTTGCCCCGGGGATCCAGGACGCGGATGGAGTCGCCGTTCATGGCGACCCCCTCCGAGAAGGAGAGGGTGATCTGGGCGGGCGCCGTGGCGACCACCGCCCCGTCCGTGGGGTCGCTCGCGGTCAGCGCGGCGTGTGCCGAGGCCGGCGCGGCAGCGGCGAAGAAGGCTGCCAGCAGAGCGGCGAGGACCAGCGTGAGCCGCGGCAGGAGTGCCGTGGCACGGACGCGGGCCGTGGATGGGGTCGGGGCGGTGGCCGTCATGGCGTGTCAGTCCCTCGGTCCGTCAGTGGGCGGTGCCGTCGGTGGATGCCGGAGCCTTGTACGTCCGCTCCTTGACGTCCAGCTCGACCTTCACCGGGCCGGACTTCTCGAAGCGCAGTTCGATGGTGACCTTGTCACCGACCTTCGGGGTGTTCTTGAGCCCCATGAACATGACGTGGTTGCCGCCGCGCGCGAGCCTCAGCTCGCCGTTCGCGGGCACGTCCATGGACTGCACCTGCTGCATCTTCTGATCCTTGGTTTCGTGGACCTGCAGATCGTCGGAGAGCGGGCTCGTGGCGCCGGTCAGCTTGTCGGCCGTCTTGGAGTCGTTCTTGATGACCATGAACGCGCCGGCCATCTTGTCGTTCACGGGCTCCGGCATGTAGCCGCCGCTGACCGTCAGCTTCGGCGCGCCGCCGGAAGCGGACTCGGAAGCGGACCCGGAGTCCGAGGAGCAGCCGGATATGGCGAGCGCGGCCGTCAGGGAGAGCGCGGCGGCGAGGGTGCGGGTGGTGCGGGCGTTCACGGGTTCTCTCCCTTGACGATCTTCGGCAGGTCCTTGGTGTAGTCCTCGACGGTGGTGCTTTCGCCGTAGAGGAGGTACCCCTCGTCCGTCTTGGGCGAGAAGACGATGACCTGGGCGCCGTGCATGGAGACCACGTTGCCGTTGGCGTCCTTCGTCGGGGCCTCGATACCGATGCCGAGGGTGCGCGCGGCGGCCTGGATGGTGGCGAAGTCCCCGGTCAGCCCGGTGAACGCCGGGTCCTGGCCCTTGAGCCACGCGCCGAGGGACTCGGGAGTGTCCCGTTCCGGGTCGGTGGTGATGAAGACGACCTGGAGCTTGTCCTGGTCGGCCTTGGGAAGTGCCTTCTTGGCGACGGCGATGTTGCTCATCGTCAGGGGGCACACGTCGGGGCAGTTGGTGTAGCCGAAGTAGATGAGCGTCGGCTTGCCCTTGGTCTGCTCGCGCAGGTTCCACGGCTTGCCGGTGGTGTCCGTGAGGACGACGTCCGGCTTGTCGAAGGGGCGGTCGAGCACGGTGGCGGACCCGGCTTTCGCCTGGTTCTGGCTGATCTGGGTGACCTGGCCGTTCTTGGCCGGTTCACCACCGCAGGCGGTGAGGGTGAGGGCGGCCGCCGCCACGAGGGCGGCGAGCGTCACACGTGTGGTGCGCATGGGAAAGTCCCTGGGATCGGGGGTGGTACGGGTGCATCCGCGAGCCCGGTCGGCCCGGATGACCGGCCGGCTGCGCGGGATCGTCACATCAGCAGGAGCTCAGGAGCTCAGGAGGTGCGGCGGCGCGAGGCGACGCCGAAGGCCACGCCGCCGAGTCCGATGACGATGCCGGCGATGCCGAGGGCCCGCGCGGTCGTGTCGGAGCCGCTCTTGGCGGCGGCCGTGTCGTGGCCGTCCTTGTGGTCGGCGTCGGAGTTCTTCGCCTCGTCCGCCGGCTTCTTGGCGGCGTCACCGTGGTGGTCGGCGCCGGCGGCGGTCAGCTTCAGGACGGGCGCCGGGGTCTGCGGTTCGGCGGCGCCTTCCTTGGGCTCTTCGATCCAGCGGACGACCTCGCCGTTGTCGTAGGTCTGGATCGCCTTGAAGACCATCTGGTCGGCGTTCTCGGGCAGCTTGCCGACGGAGACCGGGAACTGCTGGAACTTGCCGGACTCGATCTTGCCGCCGGACCAGGTCACCTTGGTGACGACCTCGTTGACCTGCTTGCCGTGCACGGTGAGCGGCTTGTCGAGCTTGGTCTTCTCGACGGTGGACGTCCAGCCGGGGATGTCCTGCGGCATGACGGACGTGAGCGGCTGGTCCACGGGGAAGCTGACCTCGAGCTGCGTGGTGGAGGCGTTGTCGCGCTCGTTGGGGACCTTGAAGTTGAGCGTCGCGTAGCCACCCTTGGCGGCTTCCCCGACGGGCTGCACGCCGACGTGGGCGAAAGCGGTGCCGGAGAGCAGGAGGACGGACCCGGCGGCGAGGGCGGCGGCGAAGGAGACGCGAGAGGTCTTCATGGCAGAAACACTCCACGGAAGCTGTGGTGACGGTGGCTCCGCGCGCGGCGCGCACGGAGTTCGCGGCACCGGTGCTCCCGTCGTGAGTCCCGGGGAGGAGAGGTGCCGCTTCAGGATGCGAGGGCGAACGCCGTGGGCGGCCCGCGCCTGATCACCGTGTGCTGGAGTGCGTCCCGCCCCGTGGAGGGCCCGGAGCCGGTCTCGGAGCCCGCTGCCCGCGCTGTACGGGCGGGCCGTCGCGGAAGGCCCGCGCCGAGGGCCCGTACGTAGGCCAGTGCGGCACGCAGCGGGCGTACCGGTCCGGCCGCGGCGGAGAGCCTGGACAGTTCGAGGAGGCGGAACAGCGCGGCGTCGCCGCGCCCGAGCAGCCAGCCGGCGGCGAGTGCGGCCAGCAGGTGCCCGATCAGCATGGCCGGGCTGAGCAGCCCCACCAGTCCGGTGGCCGGCTCCACGAGGCCCTGCCCCATGTGGGCGTGGGTCATGTGCCCCTGCGCCTCGGCCTGCGCGGCCACGGCGTCCGGGTCCAGCCCGGCGCTCTCCAGGATCCGCCGGGCATCCGACGGGTGGATCGGGACGGAGTTGCCCCCGCACACCAGCTGGGCGGCCAGCGCCGCGAGCGAGGTCTCCGAGGAGGCGCCGCCCGCCGAGGCGTTGTGCTGGCCGAGGCCGAACACCGTGTGCAGCGCGAGCTGTCCGCCCGCCAGTGCGGCGGCGATGCCGCGCAGCGAGCGGCGGCGTCCCGCGAGGGGGGCCGCCACCGCGAAGACGGCGAGGAAGCCGGCGCAGAGGGACCACCAGGGCACCGTCGCGCAGGAGGCCAGTGCGTGCCCGGCCGCGGACAGCACGACACAGACCGCGGTGAATACCGCGGCCCGGATCAGCCTGAGGCCGGATCCGGCCTGCGTCGCGTGGGGGGCAGTCATGGCCGGGCCATCATCGCACTGGGCTTAGGCGCCGCATACGGCAGGTGCGACAGCAGGTTTGCATTCCTGCGCACGGATGCCCGGAGCGCGTCGGTGCACACGCGCCCGAGGGCTTCCCCGAGTGCTGTCCCGATTGCTCGCCGATTGCTCCCCCTCCGAAGTAACCCCCCGCGGGCACTCCCCCACCCGGCCCCGCATACACCGCCGCCCGGGAGCGCCGCATCGGCCGAACGAGGGCTCTGTCGGCCCTCGGGGGCTTAGCACCGGCCATGGGCGGCAATAGGTAACCGTATGAGCATCTGGTGGTCTCTCCACTTGAGGCGCGAAGCAGCGAGTGTGCCCCTCGCGAGGCGACTGCTGTTGGGGACGATGGAGACCGCGGGGGTGGACCCGGACATCTCCTTCGACCTGTCGGTGGCGCTGAGCGAGGCGTGCGCGAACGCGGTGGAGCACGGCGGCCGCGAACCGGTCCCGCGCTCCGGGTACGCGGCGGACGCGCTGTACTTGGACGACGCGCTGCACGCGGACGACGCGCCGTACGCGGACAAAGCGACTTGCACGGACGAGGCGTCGGACCCGGACGACACGGCCTCGGGCGGCGGCTCCCCGGACGGGACCGGGGCGTACCACGTCACGGCCTATCTGGACGGGGACCGCTGCCGCATCGAGGTGAGCGACTCGGGTCCCGGGTTCCCGCCCGCGACGGTGGCCCGCCGCAGACCGTCCCTGGCCGAGCACGGCCGGGGACTGCACTTGATCGAGGAGCTCGCCGACCACGTCCGCTTCCGCAACCGGCCGGGCCGGGGCGCCGTGGTCAGCTTCGACAAGATGCTGAAGTGGCGGGACGACTCCCTGCTGAAGGTGTCGTAGACGCGCCGATGGGCGGAACCCGTTGAGGGTCCCGCCCATCGGCGCGTACGAACGGTGGCGTCAGCCCTTGAGCCGCGCCATCCAGGCCTCGACCTCGTCGGAGGTGCGGGGCAGCCCGTCCGACATGTTCCGGTTGCCGTCCTCGGTGACGAGGATGTCGTCCTCGATCCGGACGCCGATGCCGCGGTACTCCTGCGGCACCGTCAGGTCGTCGGCCTGGAAGTACAGACCCGGCTCGACGGTCAGGCACATGCCGGGCTCCAGCGTGCCGTCGACGTACGCCTCGGTGCGTGCGGCGGCGCAGTCGTGGACGTCCATGCCGAGCATGTGGCCCGTGCCGTGCAGGGTCCAGCGGCGCTGCAGGCCGAGCTCCAGGACGCGCTCGACCGGCCCCTCCAGCAGGCCCCACTCGACGAGCTTCTCGGCGAGCACGTGCTGGGAGGCGTCGTGGAAGTCGCGGAACTTCGCGCCCGGCTTGACGGCGGCGATGCCGGCTTCCTGGGACTCGTAGACCGCGTCGTAGATCTTGCGCTGGATGTCGGTGTACGCGCCGCTGATCGGCAGCGTGCGCGTGACGTCGGCGGTGTAGAGGGAGTGGGTCTCCACACCGGCGTCGAGCAGCAGCAGGTCTCCGGAGCGGACGTCGCCGTCGTTGCGGACCCAGTGCAGGGTGCAGGCGTGCGGGCCGGCGGCGCAGATGGAGCCGTAGCCGACGTCGTTGCCCTCGACGCGGGCGCGCAGGAAGAAGGTGCCCTCGATGTAGCGCTCGGAGGTGGCCTCGGCCTTGTCGAGCACCTTCACGACGTCCTCGAAGCCGCGGACGGTGGAGTCGACGGCCTTCTGCAGCTCGCCGATCTCGAACGCGTCCTTCACGGCGCGGGCCTCGGAGAGGTAGACGCGCAGCTCCTCGTCGCGCTCCTTGGTGACCTTGTCGGTCAGGGCGGTCTCGATGACGGAGTCGTGTCCGCGGACGCTGCGGACCGGGCCCTCGGCCTCGGCCAGCTCCTCGGGGAGCTTGCGCACGTCCTTGGCCGGGATGCCCAGGAGCTGCTCGGCCTCGGTGAGGGAGTGGCGGCGGCCGACCCACAGCTCACCGCTGCCGGAGAGCCAGAACTCGCCGTTCTCGCGGTCGGAGCGGGGCAGCAGGTAGACGGTGGCCTGGTGGCCGGTCTCTCCCACGGGCTCCAGGACCAGGACGCCGTTCTCGGTCTGGTCGCCGGTGAGGTACGCGTACTCGGTCGAGGCGCGGAAGGGGTACTCGGTGTCGTTCGAGCGCGTCTTCAGCCGCCCGGCGGGGACGACGAGCCGCTCGCCGGGGAAGCGCCGGGACAGTGCGGAGCGGCGGGCGGCGGTGTGAGCGGCCTGGGCGATCGGCTCCAGTCCGCGCAGCTCGGTGTCTGCCCAGCCCGTGCGCATGCTTGCGGCGAGCTCCTCGCTGACACCCGGGTACAGCCCGTTCTTGCGCTGCTTGTGCTTCTTCTTGGGCTGCTCTTCTTCCGGGGTCTCCGGGGTGAGCTCGTCAGCCACGTCTTCTCCTCAGTACGACGGACACGGACCGGGTATGGACCTCATCCATCGTATGTGTGAGCGGACGCCCCCCGACGGGTCGTGTGACAAATCCGCCAAACCAGGTCACACGCCCCGCCTCTCGCGTCCTCGTCACTCGAACCGTCTCGTCATGCGCATCGCCTCGTCACTCGAACCGCGCCGCGAGCAGCACGATGTCCTCGGAGGCGCCCGCCGGTGAAGCGGGTCCGTCCCCTTCGCCGTCCGGCAGCACCGTCCGCAGGATGTGGTCGCAGATGGCGGCCGGGTCCTCGCGGGCGCTACGGGGGATCCCCGCGGCGGCGGCGTGCAGCCGCGCGTACGCACGGTCCATCGGGTCCCCGGTGCGCCGGAGCAGCCCGTCCGTGTACAGCAGCACCGTTTCTCCGGGCGCAGGCTCGATCTCCACGCTCGGAGCCTCCCAGCAGGACAGCATGCCGAGCGGTGCGGAGAGGGTGGTCTCCACGTACTCGGTGCGCCGCTCGCCGATCAGCAGCGGCGGGGTGTGCCCGGCTCCGGCCAGGATGAGCTTGCGCCCCCGGCTGCCAGCCGGGCCGCCCGGCTGGCCCCCGGCGGGCTCGCAGTAGGCGAAGAGCGCGGTCGCCGAGCGCGCGGGCTCGGTCAGGCGCAGCAGCAGTTCCAGGTCGGAGAGGACGGCGACGGGGTCCTCGCCCTCCATGACGGCGTACGCCCGCAGCGAGGCGCGCAGCCGCCCCATCGCGGCGACGGCGCTCGGTCCCGAGCCGGTGACGGAGCCGACGGCCAGCCCGAGGGCGCCCTCCGGCAGCGGCAGAGCGTCGTACCAGTCGCCTCCGCCGTGCGGGCCGGTGTGGTGCCGGGCGGCGAGCTGGACCCCGGGGATCCGGGGGAGCCGGCTGGGCAGCAGTTCCTCGGCGACGGTGGCCAGGCCGGCGCGGGCGCGCTCCACCTCCAGCATCCGGGCCAGGTGCTCGGCGGCGTGCCGGACGTACAGCCCGGCCAGGTCGCGCTGGCGTTCGCTGGGCTCGGCCTGTTCGTCGTAGAGCCAGACGGCGGCGCCGAGCCGGCCGGTGGCGTCGGCGGTCAGCGGCAGCGCGTAGCTGGCGGCATAGCCCAGGCGGGCGGCGACCTCGCGGTGGCGGGGGTCGACGGGCGTGGCGTACCCGTCGCCGCCGGGGCCGGCGGGCGTGCCGGGCTCGGGCAGGACCTCCGAGCCGCCGTTGGCGTCGGGCAGACCGTCGAGGATGCGGCCGTACGAGGTGGCGCTGCGCGGCACCGTCTCGATGTGGCCGAGGTCGGCGTGGCCGAGGCCTAGGCCGATCGTGGTGGTGGGGCCGAGTCCGTCGGAGGGTTCCAGGACGATCAGGCCGCGACGGGCGCCGACCAGGGCCGCGCCCGCCCGCAGGAACTCCTGGAGGGAGGCGGTGAGCTCACTGGCGCGGGCGAGCCGCTCGGTGAGCTCGTGGAGGGTGGTGAGGTCGGAGACCATGCCCGCGAGACGGTCCTGGATGACCGAGCTCGCCGCGGGGCCCTGCGCCGGCGGGTGGACCGCTCGAGGGCTCGTGGATGTGGACACGGCCGTGGGTGCCGGTGTGGGCGCCACAGTGTGCGGGGACGCTGTGACAGCTGGATCGATTCCAGCCACTTTCGGCAGATGCGGGGCGCTCATGGCGTCCGCCTTTCCAGCTGGTGCGATTCGCCATATAGCATCGCAAACCCCCAGATCATGCTGCGCCGCTATCAATGAATCCACATCTACACGCACACGAGGAGCGATGTCCAGCATTGCCCAGGTGGGAATCCTGGTGTCCGTGGGACGGCAACTCACTGTTCGGTCAGGGCTAGAACTTGGCCGGAAAAAGCGGGAAGCAGACGGTTTTTGCGGTCGACTGGGCGAGTCAGTCAGCTGGTCCGGGTACGTAATCCGTTGCACCCGGGGAGAGTTGGCGCAGCCCGGTGCCCGCCGGGAACCGTCGGGCACGGCCCGTCGTCCCCATCGACGACAGCCGTCCCCCGCGCGGTCCCGGGTCGCGTACCGCCCCCGACGGACGTTTCATGGACCCGTAAGAAAACTGCACGAACCGTGTGAACCTGCTTCAGGCGGACAGTGACGCGAAACGTGTACGTGTGGTGAACCACCGCTTACATGGTGTGATGTGGCCCTCGGCGTTCAACGGAAAGGAACGAGCGCTCATGCGCGAGATCCTCGGAAGGCGTCTCCAGCGGCTCCGCAATCGCTTGCAATCCCTGCGCCCCGCCCCGCCGCAGGGTGATGCGCCGGCTCTCGTCGAAGCGGCGCTGACCTGCGCCGCCACCTGGCACTGGCCCGTGCTGCCCGGCGTCGGACGCTCCGGAACCGACAGCTCGCGGTGCGCCTGCCCCGACCCCGACTGCGTCGTACCCGGCGCGCATCCCTTCGATCCCGGGCTGCTCGCGGCCACCACCGACCCCCGGATGGTGTCCTGGTGGTGGGCCAACCGGGCCGGTGCCCCGATCCTGCTGGCCACCGGCGGGAGCGCACCCTGCGCGGTGAGCCTGCCCGCCGCGGCGGCCGCGCGTGCCGTCGTACGGCTGGACGCCGACGGGATGCGGCTCGGGCCGATCGTGGCCACGCCCACGCGGTGGTCGCTGCTCGTGGCCCCGTACTCGCTGGAGCGGCTCGGCGAGATCCTCTACGCCAAGGACCACGTGCCCTCCTCGCTGCGTTTCCACGGCGAGGGCGGCTACTTGCTGCTGCCGCCCTCCGCCGCGGTCGGCGGCGGCCAGGTGCGGTGGGAGCGCGAGCCTGCAGGTGCCGGGAAGGTCTGGCTGCCGGAGGTGGAGGCGGTCGTGGACGCGCTGGTGGAGGCGAGCAGCGGGGCCTCGGGCGGCGGGAGCCGGCTCGCGTACTGACGCAATCGCGCTCTCGCGTACTGACGCGCGTGCACTGACGGATCACTCGTACGGGTGCCAGCGAGACGAGTTTCCAAGGGAATTGGGCGCGGGGATCTCCGCGCCCCATTCCCGCATCGCTATCTTCGGCGAATGAATCTCCGCCTGATCGGTATCGGCGCCGGTGTGTTGATCATCTTGTCGCTCCCGTTGGCGGGAGCGATCGCCGGGCCGGATTTCGCCGGTCAGAGCGACGGAAAGGGCGGCGGGCTGCTCTCCACCTTCGGCTTGGGTCACCCGCCCAAGGACGATCCGGGAGCGAGTTCGGCCTCCGGCCGGTCCCGTACGCAACCTTCCGCAGCGGCACCGGTCCGCCCGGGCCCGGCCGAGCAACCGCGTACGGACGCCCGCTGCGGCCCCGAACTGTCCTCCCCCCAGGGGGTGGAGGCGCAGACGTGCGTCCTGTCGGGCGAGGGCCGGACGTGGGGGCGCAGCTACTACCGGAACACCAGCGGACGCGCGCTCGACGCGGTGCTCACGGTGATGGGTCCGGCGGGGCGCACGGTACAGATCCGCTGCGCGGTCGGCGCGGGCGACGAACCGGGGCTGTGCGAAACGCCGAGGGAGTCGTCGGCGGGGGCCCCGGAGGACTACTCGGCCGTAGCGGAATTTGCAGTTCCGGATGATGAAGGAGCCCTGCTCCTGCGGTCCGGGAGCAACTCACCGGTACCGGGTGACGGTTGAGCGTCACCGGAAAATCAAGGGCCCGGTCGCTGGCGACGGGGGATGCACCAGCGACCGGGCTACAAGAACGGTAACAAGAGATCGCCTGTTCGCAAATTCGATCTCTGATATTCGGACACCGATTTGCAGGCGATTAGCGGGAGTTGTGACTCCGATCACCGGTGAGCGGTCACCGGAGACCCTCCCGGGGCCCTCTCGCGCACTCTCCCGAGGACCCTCGTGGCCGGCCCGCGAACGGGCCGGCCACCCGGTCAGCTGAGCGTGACCTGGCGGTTGGTGAGGCCGCCGCGCGCACGGCGCTCCTCCGTGGTCAGCGGCGTGTCCGTCGCGAGGGCCGCGGCGAGCCGCTCCGCGAGCTCGGCCGCGGGCTTCTCCACGTCCTCGGCCGAGACTCCGGTCGGCAGGTCCCAGACGGGGACCATCAGGCCGTGGGCGCGGAAGGAGCCGACCAGCTTGGTGCCCTCACCGAGCGAGGACGTACCCGCGGCGGACAGCCGCGCGAGTGCGTCGAGCAGCTTCTCCTCGGCGTGCGGCATGACCCAGCGCAGGTGGTTCTTGTCCGGGGTCTCGCACCAGTAGGCGGCGTCCACGCCGGTCAGCTTGACGGTCGGGATGGCGGCGGCGTTGGCGCGCTCCAGGGAGGCGGCGATCTCCGGGGAGGCGTTCTGGGCGCTCTCCGCTTCCGGAAGCCAGAATTCGAACCCGCTGTGGACAACCGGCTCGAAACCGTCGTCCACGGACAGGAGATCCTGAAGTCGCGGACCCTCGGCCGGAACCCGGCGGGCCGCGACGACGGTGCCGGGCTCGGCCACGAGCGCGCGCTCCAGCGTGTCGGCCATGTCCCGGGCGAGGTCGCCGCTGGTCGAGTCGTTCTGCAGGCCGAGCAGGACGGAGCCGTCCTCGCGGCGCAGTGCCGGCGAGGCCAGCGGGAGTACGGTCACCAGCGTGACGGAGGGGACGCCCTCGGGCAGTCCGCCCTTGAGGGTGAGCGGCACGGTGGCGGCGGGAACGAGCTCGCGCAGCGCCACCCAGTCACACTCGCCGGGCAGGCCCTCGAACGGCCGGGCCACGTGCTCGGTGACGGCGTGCGCGGCGGCCGCGCCGTGGCAGGCCTTGTAGCGGCGCCCGGATCCGCAAGGGCAGGGCTCGCGAGCGCCCACCACCGGGATCTCCCCGTTGTTGAGCTGCGGCTTTGCGGACTTCGCGGCGGGGCGCTTCTTGGCCATCGTGGGTGTCTCCCGGTTGCGGCGGTACGGCGTCGGTCTGGGCGCGAGCCTAGCCGTTCGTACCGCCACAACCGGTGGGGTGCGGCCGGGAGCACGGTCGGCGTGCGCTCCCGGACGGCCGCCATCCGTCCACCCGCGGTCGAGGACCGGTCGGATCAGGGATCCGGGACGGTCGGTCAGATACCGGTCGGATCAGGGATCCAGATCGTCGAAGGCCGTACTGAAATCGATCGCCGGGGGCGCAACGCGCGTAGCGAAATCCTCGTGCCGGGCCCCACAGGCAACGGTCGCCCAGACGGTGACCTCACCTGCCGCTCCGTCCCGGACACCCCAGTCCTGGGCCAGGGCGCTGATGATGTTCAGCCCCCGCCCGCCCCGCGCGGTGACCGAGGGCTTGGCCGGGATGGGGCGGGTGGGCCCGCCGCCGTCCGTGACCTCGACCGTCAGCCGCCCCGCCTTGTCGACGCGCCACGACGCATGTATCCCGCCGTCTCCGATGTCCCGCGATCCCAGCGGTCTGCCGTGTCGGCAGGCATTGCTGAGCAGTTCGGAAAGGATCAGAACGGCGTCATCCACGATCGATTCGGACACTCCGCTGATGCGCAATTGCTCGCGCATCCGGTGCCTCGCCTCGCCCACGCCCGCAGGACCATGGGACACGTCCATGCACGACGACGTGGGCACTTCCTGTGCCACCATCAACGCCACCCCCGGAACCTCCTTAGCCCCACGCATGGTCTGGATGCCCCAATGGCCTGGACCGGAAACCGCCGGACCGGCGCCCTCTGACGCATTCAGGCAGATCGAACGCGGAGTGGATGCGCCGGTGCACACCCCGTAACGGGTGGTGCGCCTGTGGCGGGTGCGCAAAGCGGGACGTCAGCGGCCCAGCTGTGACAAAACTTGTCGCGGCCTGTTCGTGATGATCGCTTCCACGCCTAGATCAGCGCAGAGCTGAACATCTTCCGGATCGTTCACGGTCCACACGTGAACGGAATGCCCGGCGGCCTGAAGTTTGCGGATGAAGCCCGGGTGGTTGCGCACGATCCGCATCCCCGGCCCGGCGATCCGCACTCCGGCCGGCAGCCGCCCGTCCCGCATTCGGGGTGAGATGAACTGCATCAGGTAGACGGTCGGGACCGTCGGCGCGGCAGCCCGCATCCGGTGGAGGGAGCGCGCGGAGAAGCTCATCACCCGGACCGGGTGCGGCCCCTCGGCGGGCGGGGCGTCCAGTGCGAAGCGCTTGAGGAGGAAGAGCAGGCGCTCCTCCACCTGTCCGGCCCAGCGGGTCGGGTGCTTCGTCTCGATCGCCAGCTGTACCGGCCGTCCGGCGTCCGCGACCAGCTCCAGCAGCCGCTCCAGGGTGAGTACGGAGGTCCGCTCGGGGTCCGCGTCCCAGTCCGGGGACTCCTCCCGGTCCTTCCACGAGCCGAAGTCGAGGGCGGCGAGATCGGCCAGCTCCAGGGCGGAGACGGCGCCGCGGCCGTTGGAGGTGCGGTTCACCCGCCGGTCGTGGACCAGGACCAGATGGCCGTCTGCCGTGAGCCGGACATCGCATTCGAGGGCGTCGGCCCCGTCCTCGATCGCCCTGCGGTAGGCGGCCAGCGTGTGTTCGGGGGCATCCTCCGAGGCGCCGCGGTGGGCGACGACCTGGATGGGGCGCGGCGTTGCGTGATTCACCGGCTCATGGTGCCACCGGGAGGGGCCCGGATGTCGGGGAGATCCCTGCGGGTGCTTCTGGGGATGCGCCTGAAATGTCGGAGATAAAGGATGGGGGAGACTCACAGGTCCGGCTTACAGTGCTCTGACGGGGCATGGGAAAGGCTTTGCCCAGGAACTTGTACGGCACGTCGAACGTTCAGTCGGACCGATATCGCCCGTATTTCTGAAGCCGTGTGTGACGAGGAGAGAGCGCTGTGAGCACCGAGAACGAGGGCACCGCGGCCCCGACACCCCCCGCCGCTCCGCCCGTACCCCCGGTGGCCGCGCCCGTCGACGCCGCGCCGTCCGCGCCCGCCGCGTCGGCGCCCGTGGAGCCGGTGACGCAGCAGTTGCCGCCGGCGTCCGCGCCCGGCACGGAGCCGACCCAGCAGCTCCACCAGACCCCGGCTGCCCAGCCCGCCGCGGCCGTCCAGCCTCCGGCTCCTGCCTATGCCGAGAGCCCGGCCCCGCCGGTCCACCCGGCGTACGCCGAGGCCCCGGCTCCCGCCCCCGCGCCGCAGGCGATGGGCGCCGAGGGCTGGCCTCCCCCGCCGCCCGCGGCCCCGGCGTACGGGGCCGGTGACGGCCAGGGCGGTGGCGGCTGGGGCGTGCCCCTGGCCACCGACGGCGCACCGCAGCCCAAGCGGAAGGGCAAGGGCGGCATGATCGCGGGCATCCTCGCGGCGGCGCTCCTCGCGGGCGGTGTCGGCGGCGGCGTCGGCTACTGGGCGGCCGACCGGAGTGCCAACGGCTCCGGCTCCACCACGGTGAGCGCCGGAAACACGCCCAAGGACCTGAAGCGCGATCCGGGCTCCGTCGCGGGCCTGGCCGCCGGCGCGCTGCCCAGCGTCGTCACCATCGAGGCCTCGGCCGGAGACGGCGAGGGCGGCACCGGCACCGGGTTCGTCTACGACCAGCAGGGCCACATCCTCACGAACAACCACGTGGTCGCCTCCGCGGCCAACGGCGGCAAGCTCAGCGCGACCTTCTCCGACGGCAAGAAGTACGAGGCCGAGGTCGTGGGCCGGGCCCAGGGGTACGACGTCGCCGTCATCAAGCTGAAGAACCCGCCGTCGGGGCTCAAGCCGCTGCCCCTCGGAGACTCGGACAAGGTCGCCGTCGGCGACTCGACCATCGCGATCGGCGCTCCGTTCGGCCTGTCCAACACCGTCACCACCGGCATCGTCAGCGCCAAGAACCGCCCGGTCGCCTCGGGTGACGGCTCCAGCGGCAAGAACTCGTACATGAGTGCCCTCCAGACGGACGCCTCGATCAACCCGGGCAACTCCGGCGGTCCGCTGCTCGACAGTCGAGGCGCGGTCATCGGCATCAACTCGGCGATCCAGTCGGCCGGCAACGGCGGCTTCGGCGGCGGCGGCCAGGCCGGTTCCATCGGCCTCGGGTTCGCTATCCCGGTGAACCAGGCGAAGAACGTCGCCGAATCGCTGATCAAGACGGGCAAGCCGGTCTACCCGGTGATCTCGGTGTCCGTGGACCTCACGGCCAAGACCGACGGCGCGAAGATCTCCGAGACGGGCGCCTCGGCCAACGAGCTGGTCGACCCGAACGGCCCTGCGGGCAAGGCGGGGCTGAAGCCCGGCGACATCATCACCGAGCTCGGCGGCAAGCCGATCGACAGCGGCCCGACCCTGATCAGCGAGATCTGGACGTACAAGCCGGGTGACACGGTGAAGCTGACCTACCTGCGCGGCGGCAAGCCGACCACGGTGGACATCACGCTCGGTTCGCGGGTCGGCGACAAGTAGCGTCCGACCGCCGCGCACGGGCCGGCCCGGCGAGGCGGCAGGACCAACTGGCTTGATGGTGAGGGGCCGTAGGCGCGATTGTGCCTGCGGCCCCTCCCAACGTCCGCTTATGCTTCAACCGTGTTCGATTCGCGGCACATACGGACGTTCCACGAGGTGGTCGCCTCGGGGTCCTACTCGGCCGCCGCCCGGGTCCTCGGGTACACGCAGCCCGCGATCACCCAGCAGATGAAGGCGCTCGAACGCGCCGTCGGCACCCCGCTGTTCACCCGCGTCGGACGCCGCATGCAGCTTACCGAGGCCGGGGAGTCCATGGCCCGGCACGCCGAGGCCATCCTCGGCAGCCTCTCCGCCGCCGAGGCCCAGCTGAAGGCCTACGCCCGGCTGCGGACCGGCCGCGTCCGGCTGTGCGGCTTCCCCAGCGCCAACGTCACCCTGGTCCCGGAAGCCCTGAGCAGCCTGGCCAAGGAACACCCGGGCATTCAGGTCGAGCTGCTGGAGGGGGAGCCTCCGGACTCCTTGCGCAGGCTGGAGCGGGGCGAGTGCGACATTACCCTGGCCTTCACCTATCCCGGCCTGCACGAGGAGGTCCCGGAGGAGGTCGCCGAGGTCAGGCTCATGGAGGACCAGCTGACGGTGCTGCTGCCGACCGGGCACCCGCTGGCCCGGCGGCGGGCCGTGCACCTCGCGGACCTTTCCGAGGAGCGGTGGATCGCAGGCTGCCCGCGCTGCCGGGCGAACCTGCTGCACGAGTGCGCGGGGCTCGGTTTCGTGCCCGACATCCGGTTCGCCACCGACGACAACCTGGTGGTCCAGAGCCTGGTCGCGCAGGGCCTGGGCGTGGCCATGATGCCCGCCCTGGTGCTGCCCTCGCTCTCGCTGAGCAAGGTGTGCGGGCGGGCCCTGCTGCCGGCCGCACGCCGTCACATCGCCGCGCACGTGTACCGCGACCATCTGCGGGTCCCGGCGACGGCGGTGGTGCTGGAGGCCCTCAGGCAGGCGGCCTCGAACCGCGTCGGCTGCTGAACCGGCCCGCCGGAGGATCCCGCTCCACCATCAACCCATAAGCCGAGTTTGGGAATTCAGCTCATAACTGTCGTTGGACGTGATGGGTGGGCTCCTCGACGCTCCCCTTATGACCACCACCACGCCGGCCCGCACGACCGCGAGGATGGCCGCCCTCGTCAGTGAGATCCGTACGGTCGTGGACCGGGGGGTGGCCCCCGACCTGACCGCCTACCTGGTCGGCGAACGCCTCGCCCCGCACCTGGGGGCGCCCGGTCTGCTCACTGCCGAGCAGCGCGAGGGGCACCCCGACAGTTACCGGCAGCACGTCCTGCACGCGGAGCCGGACGGCAGCTTCTCCGTGGTGGCCCTGGTGTGGCTGCCGGGCCAGGAGACCGCCATCCACGACCACGTCTCGTGGTGCGTGGCCGGGGTGCACGAGGGTGAGGAGAGCGAGCTCCGCTACCGTCTCGCCCCCGCCACGGCCACCACCGGCGCCCGACTGGTGGCGACCGAGCACGTGGTCAACGGCCCCGGTGAGGTCTGCGGGTTCGCCCCGCCCGGCGACATCCACAAAGTCCGCAACTCCTGTCGTACCAAGGCGATATCCCTGCACGTCTACGGCGCCGACGTCGTACGCCTGGGCAGCAGTGTCCGCCGCGTCTACACGCTGCCGACCGGCTGATGGCCCTGCTGAACCGCCCGGTGCGCGGGGCGGGATCATCGGTTCCGGTCGATGTTTCACGTGAAACATCGTCATCGTGGCCCGGGTTGGGCCTTGCCGCGGCCGGAGTCCTGGTGGCCTGGTCGGCGCACCGGCTGGCGCCTTGGGCGCCGATGCTGACGGTGTCGGTGGTGCTCGGCATCGCAGCGGCGCACCTCCCCCGTCTACGGGCCTTCGTACGGGGCCCCGCGCGCCCGGGTCTCTCACTGGCCGGGCGGCGCCTGATGCGGATCGGCATCGTCCTGCTGGGCCTGGCCCTGGGGCTGGACGAGGTGCTCCGGCTGGGCTGGGCCACCGTGGCGATGGTGGCCGCGGTGGTGGCGGCGACCTTCCTGGGCACCCTCTGGCTCGGCCGGCGGCTCGGACTCCCAGGAGACCAGCCGTTGTTGATAGCCACCGGGTACTCGATCTGCGGAGCCTCGGCCATCGGAGCCGTCAGTCAGGTATCGGGCAGCGACGAGGAGGATGTCGCCTCCTCGGTGGCCCTGGTCACCCTGTGCGGCACGCTCGCCATAGCCGTCCTCCCGCTCCTCCAGTCTCCGCTCGGACTCTCCGACCCGGACTTCGGCCGCTGGGTGGGCGCGAGCGTCCACGACGTCGGCCAGGTGGTGGCGACCGCCCAGACGGCCGGCCCCGGGGCTCTCGGCGAAGCCGTGCTGGTCAAGCTGATGCGCGTGGCGATGCTGGCCCCGCTGGTCGCGGCGGTGGCCTTCTCGCTACGGGCCCGCCGGCGCGGAGTGCGCGCTTCCACGGGCCGCCGGCCGGCTCCGGTGCCGCTGTTCGTGGCTGGGTTCCTCGCGGCAGCCGCGCTGCGCGCCACCGGGACACTGCCCGACGTAGCGCTGGAGTGGGCGCACACCGCCCAGGAACTACTGCTGGCCGCCGCTCTGTTCGGCCTGGGCAGTGCGGTCCACCTGCCCACCCTGTCCCGTACCGGCGGCCGTGCGGCCCTCCTGGGCCTTGCGGCCTGGGTGGTGGTGGCCGGAGCCTCGTACGCGGGTGTTCTCCTCACCAACTAACCGGAGTTGGCCATTTCCTGGCCGGAACCGACCGAACGTTCCGACTGGTGCCTGACATCTCGTTCCCGGCGTGCCACTCTGCCCCCGATCCGCACCGACAACTCTTCATCCGGGCACGGCAGAAGGAGTCATGCGTGAATCGCCATCGGACAGCCATATCGGTCTTACTCGCGACGGGAGCCCTGCTCGCGGGTGCGTTGACGGCGGCCTCCCCCTCGGCCGCCGAGCAGCGCCCCGCCCCGGGCTCCTGGTCGGCCGAGCGGATGCGGGCCGCCACCCCGCTGGACATCACGGCCACCCCGGGCATTGCCGCCCCGGGCACGGCCGCCCGTACGGCGCCCACCACTGCGGAGCGCCCCACGACGATCGCCCCGACCCCCGCGGACGCCTCCCCCACGGCCTTCCCCCAGCCGGGCGGAGCCTGGACGTCCGGTGGCGCGGTGGTCAAAACCTCGGGCCGGGTCTTCTTCACCTTCAACGGGAAGAGCGCCTCCTGCTCGGGCGACTCCATCACCAGCGCCAACGGCAGCACGGTGATCACCGCCGGCCACTGCGTGAAGTATCAGGGCGCCTGGCACACCAACTGGATCTTCGTTCCGGGATACGACAACGGGAACGCGCCCTACGGGCAGTGGACGGCCACCAAGACCTTCGCGACCGACCAGTGGGTGGCGAGCGAGGACATGAACATGGACGTCGGCCTTGCGGTCGTCGCCCCGCTGAACGGACGGACGCTCAGCCAGGCCGTCGGAGCCCAGGGCATCGTCTTCAACGGGGGCTACAACAAGAAGATGTACGCCTTCGGCTTCCCGGCGGCGGCCCCGTACGACGGCAGCAAGCTCGTGTACTGCAGCGGCAACAGCGGCAAGGACTTCCTGCTGACCAAGGACCACAGCCTGCCCTGCAACATGACCGGCGGCTCCAGCGGCGGTCCCTGGTTCCAGGACTTCAACGAGGCGACCGGCCTGGGCACCCAGGTCTCGGTGAACAGCTTCGGCTACACCTTCCTGCCGAACCGGATGTTCGGCCCGTACTTCGGCAGCGAGGCGAAGGCGGCCTACGACAAGGCCCAGACCGCCTGACCCCCCGCGAATCCCCAGCGCCACCCGCCCCCACCGCCCGGTACTCTGTACCCGCCAGGTGGGTTGCCCGAGCGGCCTAAGGGAACGGTCTTGAAAACCGTCGTGGCGAGAGTCACCGTGGGTTCAAATCCCACACCCACCGCCACAGGTCAGAGAACATGCTGATCAGAAGGGGTGCCCCTCATGGAGGGGCACCCCTTCGTCGTTCACCCTGTCTCACTCTGGATCGCCTCTGTCGCCATGGTGACCAGCATGTGTGGCCAACTCGTGGCCAGGCCATCAGGCCTCCCCGTTGCACCGACCTGACGCAGGCGCACCTTGCCCGTGGCGAATTCGACGAGGCCCGCTCGAATCTTCAGCAGGCGCGCCTTCTAGCGAACCGCACGGGGTCCGTGCGGCATCGCCGGCGTGTGGAGCTACTTACGGGGCGGCTGTAGCCCGCGACGCGAGGACGTGAAGGAGGGCGACCAGGGTTCCTGACCCCATGAGCTTTCCTTCGGCCATGAGTCCGGGGATGTCCGCCAGGGGTACCCAGGCGATTTTCCCAGCTTCCTCGATGTCCGTGGGTTCACCCACCTTCACAGCACCCCGCGCCACGAAAATCTCGTGGGGCGAGTCGACCATGCCGATTATGGGCTGGTACGTCACGACGTGCTCGACGTTCGTGGGGCGCCAGCCGGTCTCTTCCTCGGTCTCTCGCGCAGCCGTGGTCGCCGCATCCTCGCCTTCGTCCACGATCCCGCCGGGGAGTTCCCATCCCCACTGCTGTGGGACGAAGCGGTAGCGCCACAGCATCAGGACGCGCTGCTGCTCGTCGATCACGGCCGTGATCGCCACATGATGCAGGCGGACCACGTGGTGCTCGAAGCGCTCGACCCCGGGCGGCTCGACGTCGACGAGGTCGAGGTTCACCCACCGGTTCTCGTAGACCGTCCTGCTGCCGTGGATCGTCCAGGGCTCCATCTCTGCCGGCGTGGGTACGGTCTCGCTCCCCACGACTCGGTACGAGCTGCGGTCGTACGCCTTGATGAAGTGTTCGCTCGCGAGTCGTGCGAGCACCTGGCGGAGGGCGGTACGGCCGATCTCCAGCTCAGCGCTCATGGTCCGCTCGGAGGGAAGCTTTTCGCCGGGACCGTACTTGCCCGACTCGATCCAAGACCGGATCGTCTGGTAGACCCTCGTCGACTTCGGTCCCAGCCTCAGAGCACTCTCCCCGTTCGTCGGCTGGTGATGACCAGCGTAGTCGGGGGACAGCTCGGGGGACTCGGGCATGTCTGTCACTCTTCCCGTCGTGTGTTGAGACCGGGCTCTACTCGCCGAAGACTGTCCGGAATGGACCTAGCCGAAGACGTCGTTCGCAAAACCTGTTTGTGTCTGCCCTGCCCACAGCCCAATGGCCGAGTCCTCCCGCGAACTTCTGGCAGCCAGCATGCGGACGCGCGGCAACCGGCGGGGCGCCCGAGGATGAACGGGACTGACGGCTGACTGGTCAAATTCAATACCGCTATGGAGGATCGGCCCCTGACAGGATCACTGCGTGACATCAACCGACAGCATGGGAATCCTGATCGCCGTCATGTCAGGTGTGGTGGCTGTGGCAGGCCTGGTCACCGTGGGCAAGGGCTTCAGGAGTGCCGTTGATCGAGAACGTAAGGAACTCAGCGACGAGCTATTGCCGAACTGGGACCAGGCTCCTGCAGACTCCACGCAGGAGGAGAAGGACAGTACAAACTTCACCAAGCTCCTCATTCGGTACTACGCATACGGTCTGACGCAAGCAAAGGCCACCTTCGTCGTCAGTCTGGCAGCGTCGATCGTCGGCGGTGCTGTCCTGATTACCGGCGTGATGCTCGCAATCTTCCGTGCCGATTCGAACGGTAGTCAGTACGCGTCGATCGTTGTGAGCGTTACGGGACTATTGACGGCAGCCATCGGAGCTCTATTTCACAAGCGTGCTGACTCGGCCCTACGCCACATGGAGGAGCAGACCACGTCGTTGCGCCAGGACATGCAGGCGCAACGGGATCTGGACCAAGCACTCGACCTGCTTACCAATGAGGACAATGCCCCGGTTAAGACACATCTCCGTGCTGCACTCATCCTCAAGTTGGCAGGTGCCAAGTTGCCTCAGCTGAGGAAGGTCCTCGACGATCAGAACGCTGAGGCGCGGGCGGAGGAGCCTGAAGCGTCTTCGATCTAGGGTCAAGGGGCGAGTGTCTGACGCGCAGCTCGATCATGGCCGTGGCCAGCCTCTGGCCAGAACGGTATCTGCGTGGCTGCCGCTGGGAGTGAAATCCCTGGTGGGGGCCCGAGCGAGATTCCTTATCCAAGCGGTCTTGAAAGCCGTCGTGGCGCGAGTCACCGTGGGTTCAAATCCCACACCCACCGCACCAGGCAGGGCCGCGGCCCCGCCCGGAAGGGGTGCCACCGACCAGATGGCACCCCTTCTGCGTTCGCCCAGGCGCACGCCGGCTGCCGGCGCGGTCAGTAGTCCTTGAGGGTGATGGAGTTCGCGGCCTTCTGGATCGGCTGCATGACCTTGGCCATCATCCGCTCCTTGCCCGGCAGGCGGCCCAGGAGGGAGAGGACGGTCAGCTGGATCGAGATCTGGCGCTTGGTCCGCATGACCATGTGCTTGATGTTCGAGGGGCCGAGCTTCTGGTTCTCCTCCGCGAAGCCGCGCATCTCGCGTTCGTAGGCTGCGAAGCCGGTCGCGTGGTCGCCGCCGGCCGCCGCGAGCTCGCCCGCCAGGACGTAGACGCCGACCAGGGCAAGGCTCGTGCCCTGTCCGGAGGCGGGCGAGGCGCAGTACGCGGAGTCGCCGACCAGGGCCGTGCGGCCTTTGGACCAGCGGTCCAGGCGGGCCTGGCTGAGGGAGCCGAAGGAGAAGTCCGGGGCCTCCTCCAGCGCCGCGAGGAGCCGGGGCGCCTCCCAGGCCTCGCCCGCGTACGCCTCCGCCAGCAGCTTCTTCTGCCGGGAGACGTCGTGGCGGTCGTACCCCAGCGGCTCCGAGGCGAAGAGGAACGCGCCGGTGTCCTTTGCCGTGCTGTAGGTCAGGGCCGTGCGCAGGGGAGCGACGGAAGTCAGCTCCCAGCGGTCGAGGTCGAGGTGGTTGGGGACGCTGTAGATGGAGACGTAGTAGCCCAGGTCCCGGATGAAGCGCTCCTCGGGGCCGAAGACCAGTGCCCGGGTGTTGGAGTGCAGCCCGTCGGCGCCGAGGTCGTAGAGGATCCGGTTGAGGTCGCCGCGCAGGATCTCCGCGTCGTGGCCCGCGCGGCCGCCGAAGGTGTCGCCGTCCAGCGTCGCCACCCGCTTGCCGGCCGCGTTGACGATGGAGCCGCCCTGGACGTCGGTCCGCTGCTCGCGGATCGCGTCGAGGACCCCGGCGCGGGAGACCACGTCGAGCGCGGCACCCCGGATGTCGATCTTGTAGCCGCCCTCGCGGAGGGCGGAGGCGCGCTCGACCACGGTCGGCCGGAAGCCGTGGTGGCGCAGCCAGTAGGCCAAGGCGGTGCCCGCGATGCCGGCACCCGATATCAGTACGTTTCGGTTCTGCATGGAGACCTGGTCCCCCGACCATGAGAAGAAGGTCCGTCGCGCCGTGGGTGAGCATGGTGGGCGAGATGAGCGGATGTCAACATCCGTCCGGAGATGGGGAGATGGCGATCTTCGGGCGGAGTTCCGGCCGGGTGTCACGTACAGATCCAGAGGGGTCGAATTATGCGATTAGCCCCTTTGAGTGGTGTTTGTCGGAAGAGCGGCGCGGGGCGTGGAGGCGTTCCGGTTGCGCCCGCATCATGACGAATGTATTCAGATCCGCCCGTCGGAACATTCGCGAAAAGAGGGACCCGTCATGGCTCACCGCAGCACCATCACGTCGATCTGGACCACCGTCCTCGCGGCCCTCGTGGCCCTCCTCGGCTCCCTCGGCTTCGGCGGCAAGGTCGCTCAGGCCGCCGCCACCCCGCTCTCCTCCTCGCCTTCCGCCGCCCCCGCGGCCGCCGCGGCGAACCGGCCGGCCTTCATGGCGCGGCGGACCTGGAGGGCGATGATGCGCGGTGGTTCGCTCCCGCCCACCATCAAGCAGCGCATCCGCGCCGAGGCCCACGGCAAGACCCCGTCCGTCCGCCGCTCCACCACCGCCCTGGCCGCCGGCTCCGGAGCCGAGGCCGAGTCCGGAGTGGACGCCGGCGTCCGTAGTGCCGCGCTCGCCGCAGCGGTCCGCGTCGGAGCCGCTCGCCGGGAGATGGCGCTCGCCGCGTAGCGCGCGGCACGGAGTGACGGAGTACTCGTACCGCGGCAGACGCGGGACCCGTTGACCCCGGGTTCGTTGAAGCCCAGGGCTCGTTGATCGCAGGACTCGGGATGCAAGACCCGTTGATCGCAGGACTCAGGACTCAGGACTCAGGACTCAGTGCGCGCAGGTGCAAGGTGTAGGCCCCGTGCGCGGCGCCCAGTACGCAGGACACGGCAGCACCAGTGCTCGTACCAGCACCAGTGCCAGTACCCGTACCAGTACCAGCAGCGACCCCAGTAGGCCGCAGCATGCAGGAGCAACGCAGGAGCAAGGCAGCAGAACGCGAGAGCAAGGCAACGCAGCGCAGGCGCTGGAACCCGGTCGGTCGGTGTGAGTAGGCCGCGACCGCGGATCGCGCCGTGATGGTGCCCCGGAGCGGGGCACAGTGGGCGGGCCCCGGCGAGCGCCGGGGGCGTGCGGGGGGCGTGAAGCTTGGCAGCGCAGGGCCGCAGGCCCGGGAGACGGTGGGGTTCCCGGACGGCGCGGCCCTTTTCGGCATGTCCGGGGCCGGCCGGTTTGGTGGAACGGTTCAGCCCTTGTCGGGCGGGGGTTTCAGCGGGTCTCAGGGCGCTGACCTGGGGCCCCGGGGGCGTGAATGGGGTTTATCCGATGTTGGTCATGCTTGCGGGGGAATCGAGGGCTCCGGGGTGGTTCGCCGGGGATTCGGTGGGCAACTCTGGTCTCGCGACGTCGTCACCACACGGAACGACCGAGGCGGTCGGCCAACTGCCTTGGAGTACAGCCCACTTCGGTTTTCTGGAGGATAAAGACATGGCAAGCATCCGTACCGCCCGCGTCATCGCCGCCGTCGCCGCTCTCCCCCTCGCCGTCGCCCTCTTCGGCGGGGTGGCATCGGCCGACAACGGCTCGTTCGCGAACGACGGATCGAATGCGAGCGTCGCCAGCATCATCGGCAGCGGCGTGGGTGGCAACAACCACGGCAACTCCTCCACCTCGCAGCAGGTGGCCACCGGGTCCGGCGCGTCCAATCAGAACAACACCGCGCAGGTCAACGGCTCGGCCTTCACCGCGATCGAACAGCACAACTCCAACGTCGCGGTGAATTTCTACCCCTGGTGGTAGCCGCGGCCTGAGCCGCATCGATTGCCCAGGGCGCCTGCGCGACCGGACCGGCTGGGGTCCGGTAGTGCGGGCGCCTTCGGGCGTTCTCACGGGCTGCGTCACAGCGCCCCGGGCTGCCTCGGCCTTGACATCCACCTGGAATCTGACGGACAGTCAGCTCCACTTGATGATGTGATGCCGGGAGGCCAGCGCCGTGCACCTCGCCCCGACCGAAGGCCAGTTGCGGCTCCGCGCCGAGCTGCGGGAGTACTTCGGAAACCTGCTGCCGGACGGGGTGCCCGAGGACCCCGCCGAGCAGCGCGCCCTACTGCGCCGGATAGGCGCCGACGGACTCCTCGGCCTCGGCTGGCCCGTCGAGTACGGAGGCCAGGGCCGGGGCCCCGACGAGCAGTTCGTGTTCTTCGACGAGGCCTACCGGGCCGGTGCCCCCGTCTCGATGGTCACCCTCAACACCGTCGGCCCGACCCTGATGAAGTACGGGACGCAGGAGCAGAAGGACTACTTCCTGCCCCGGATCCTCAAGGGCGAACTCGTCTTCGCCATCGGCTACTCCGAGCCCGAGGCGGGCACCGATCTCGCCTCCCTGCGCACCAGGGCCGTCCGGGACGACGTGGGCTGGCTGATCGACGGCCAGAAGATCTTCACCTCCAACGCCCAGAACGCCGACTGGATCTGGCTCGCCTGCCGCACCGACCCGGAGGCCCCCAAGCACAAGGGCATCTCCATCATCCTGGTGCCGACCGACGACCCCGGCTTCTCCTGGACCCCGATCGCCACCGTCGGCGGGCTGACCACGACCGCCACGTACTACGACTCCATCCGCGTGCCCGCCGGGAACCTCGTCGGCCCCGAGCACGGCGGCTGGGGCCTGATCACCAACCAGCTCAACCACGAACGTGTCGCCCTCGCCGCCATCGGCATGCAGGCCGAGGACTTCTACCAGGGCGCCCTCGACCACGCCCGCACCCCCGATCCGGTCACCGGCGAGCGCCCCGCGGACCGCCCCTGGATCCAGTCCCGGCTCGCCGAGGCACACGCGCGCCTCGCCGCCGTACGCCTCCTCAACTGGCGCCTGGTCCAGGACGTCGGCGCCGGCACCCTGGCCCCGGGCGACGCCAGCGGCGTGAAGTTCCTGGGCACCGAGTCCACCGTCGAGGTGTACCGGATCTGCCAGGAGGTGGTGGGGGAGGAGGCACTCATCCGGGGATCCGGACCCGCGGTCTTCGCGGGCGGCGAGCTGGAGCGGATGAACAGGGCCGCCCAGATCAACACCTTCGGGGGCGGGGTCAGCGAGGTCCAACGGGAGATCGTCGCCATGATGCGGCTCGGTATGAAGGGAAGGAAGCGATGACCGCCACGCCCGCCACCGGAGCAGTGGAAGCGGAGTCGGAAGGGGAGTCGGAGGCAGCGCGCTTCCACACTCTGCTCACGGCCTTCGAAGGGCAGCTCGCAGCCACCGCCGGCCAGGGCAAGGACGCGGTCAACGAGCCGATGATCCGCCACTGGTGCGAGGCGATGGGCGATGCCAACCCCGCCTACACCGGGCCCGACGCCATCGCCCCGCCCACCATGCTCCAGGCATGGACGATGGGCGGGCTCTCCGGACACGCCGACCGCTCCTCGGCCTACGACGAGCTCCTCACGCTGCTCGACGGCGCGGGCTGCACCTCCGTCGTCGCCACCGACTGCGAGCAGGAGTACCTGAGGCCGCTGCGCCCCGGTGACGCGATCACCTTCGACGCCGTCATCGAGTCGGTGTCCCCGCGCAAGACGACCAAGCTGGGCACCGGCCACTTCGTGACCACCCGCATGGACGTCCGCGCGAACGGCGAACTCGCCGGGACCCACCGCTTCCGGATCCTCAAGTACGTCCCGGCGGCGAAGAAGCCCACCGTCCGGGCGGCGAAGAAGCCCACCGAGCCGGGCAAGAAGCCCGCCCAGCGCCCCCGCCCCGTGATCAACCGCGACAACCAGGGCTTCTGGGACGGCGTCCGCGATCACAAGCTCCTGATCCAGCGCTGCACCGCCTGCGCGACGCTCCGCTTCCCCTGGCTGCCCGGCTGCAACACGTGCGGGAGCCCGGACTGGGACACGGTCGAGGCGTCCGGCGCCGGCACGGTGTTCTCGTACGTGGTCATGCACCATCCGCCCTTCCCCGCCTTCGACCCGCCCTACGCGGTGGCCCTCGTCGAACTCGCCGAAGGGGTCCGCATGGTCAGCAACATCACCGGAATCCCGTACGACAAGGTCCGCATCGGGCTGCCCGTGCGCCTGGAGTTTCTGCGCGTGGACGAGGAACTGGAACTGCCCGTCTTCCGGGGGAGCGAAGCCTGATGGACTTCCACCCCACCGAGGAGCAGGCCGCCGCGGCCGGACTCGCCGCCCAGATCTTCGGAGACCTCGCCACCCACGACCGCCTCGGCGCCGCCGGCACCGGCAGCGACGCCGAGCTGTGGAAGGCCCTCACCGCTGCCGGGCTGACCGCCGCCGTCGAGGACATAGGGCTGCTCGGCCTGGTGCTCCTGCTGGAGGAACAGGGCCGCACGACCGCGCAGGTCCCGTACGCCGCCACGTGCGTGTACGGGATCCTCGCCCTGACCCGGCACGGCACCGACGAACAGCGTGCCCGGCTGCTCCCCGCGCTCGGCTCCGGCGACGCGGTGGCCACCGGAGCCTTCCCGAACCGGGGCCGGATCACCGCTTCGCCGGACGGCCTGCTCACCGGCAGCGCCCCCGCCGTGCCCTGGCTCCGCGAGGCCACGCACGTCCTGGTCCCGGACCGGACGGGAGCCCTGTGGCTCGTACGGACGGACGCGCCCGGGGTGCGTACGGAGCCGGTGGAGACCACCGCTCCCTGGTCGGCCGGAGTCCTGACGCTGACCGCCGCCGAGGCGGAACGGGTCGGCGGGGAGGGCGCCTGCGCGGACGTACTGGCCGTCGCCCGGACCGCCTTCGCCGGCCTCCAGGCGGGGGTCTGCGCGGGTTCGCTGGCCCGCGCCGTGGAGTACACCTCCACCCGTGAGCAGTTCGGCCGGCCGCTCTCCACCAACCAGGGCGTCATGCTGCGCGCGGCCGACGCCTACATGGACACCGAGGCGATACGGGTCACCGCGTACGAGGCGGCCTGGCGCGTGGACGAGGGGCTCCCGGCGGGCGAACACGCGCTGACGGCGGCCTGGTGGGCCTCGGAAGCGGGCAAACGGGTCGTCCACGCGGGCCAGCACCTGCACGGCGGCATGGGAGCCGACCTCGACCACCCGGTCCACCGGCACTTCCTGTGGGGACGCCAGCTCGACGCGTACCTGGGCTGCGGCAGCGAACTGCTGGCCGAGCTCGGCGCGGTCCTGTCCGAAGACACGTCCGAGGGGGACGAGGCATGAACATCGGCGACACACTGCCGCCGCTGGAGATACCGGTCAGCCGCACCCTGATCGTCGCGGGCGCGATCGCCTCCCGCGACTACCAGGACGTGCACCACGACGCGGTGCTCGCGCGGGAGAAGGGCTCCCCGGACGTCTTCATGAACATCCTGACGACCAACGGCCTGGTCGGCCGGTACATCACCGACCGCCTCGGCCCGCGCGCGGTCCTGCGCAAGGTCGCGATCCGCCTGGGTGCCCCGAACTACCCCGGCGACACCATGACGCTGACCGGCACCGTCACCGCCCTCGACGGGGACACCGCCGAGATCCGCGTGGTCGGCGCCAACGGCATCGGCCACCACGTCACGGGCACCGTCACCGTCACGCTGGACACCACGCCGGACGGCCCCGGCACCCCTGGCACCCTCGGCACCCCGGAGGGCACGGCATGAGCGTCCGTACCCGTGACCAACTCGGCGGCCGTGCCGCCATCGCCGGCATCGGCGCGACCGAGTTCTCCAAGGACTCCGGCCGCAGTGAGCTCAAGCTGGCCGTCGAAGCCGTGCACGCGGCCCTCGACGACGCCGGGCTCACCCCCGCCGACGTGGACGGCATGGTCACCTTCACGATGGACACGAGCCCCGAGATCACCGTCGCCCAGGCGGCCGGCATCGGGGACCTCTCCTTCTTCTCCCGCATCCACTACGGCGGCGGGGCCGCCTGTGCCACCGTCCAGCAGGCCGCCCTCGCCGTCGCCACCGGGGTCGCGGAGGTGGTGGTCTGCTACCGCGCCTTCAATGAACGCTCCGGCCGCCGCTTCGGCTCCGGCGTCCAGCAGCGCGAGCCCTCGGCCGAGGGCGCGGCGCTCGGCTGGTCGCTGCCCTGGGGGCTGCTCACCCCGGCCTCCTGGGTGGCCATGACGGCCCAGCGCTACCTGCACGCCTACAACCTGACCCCGGAGGCCTTCGGCCACGTCGCGGTCACCGACCGCCGGCACGCCGCGAACAATCCGGCCGCCTACTTCTACGGCAAGCCCATCACCCTCGCCGACCACGCCGCCTCGCGCTGGATCGTCGAGCCGCTGCGGCTGCTCGACTGCTGCCAGGAGACGGACGGCGGCCAGGCCATCGTCGTCACCACCGCCGAGCGGGCCCGTGACCTGCGGCAGAAGCCCGCCGTGATCACGGCGGCGGCGCAGGGTGCGGGCCGCCGCCAGGAGGCCATGTCCTCCTTCTACCGGGACGGCCTCACGGGGCTGCCGGAGATGGGCGTGGTCGCCCGGCAGCTGTGGCGGACCAGTGGACTGCGGCCCTCGGACATCGACGTCGGCATCCTCTACGACCACTTCACGCCCTTCGTGCTGATGCAGCTGGAGGAGTTCGGCTTCTGCGCACCGGGGGAGGCGGCCGATTTCGTGGCCGCGGACGCGCTGCCGCTCAACACCCATGGAGGCCAGCTCGGGGAGGCGTACCTGCACGGCATGAACGGCATCGCCGAGGCGGTCCGCCAGCTGCGCGGAACCTCCGTCAACCAGGTCTCCGGCGCCGCCCACGCCCTGGTCACAGCCGGTACCGGGGTCCCGACCTCCGGCCTGATCCTGGGCGCGGACGGCTGACCAAGCCCGCCGTTCCCCTCCGGGTGGAAGCCCCGCCTCCTCCACCTTCAGGAGGTGGGGCGGGCCCCACCCCTACAACCTGAGGGGGATCCCGCTTCGGCACCTACGGCCGATCCGGTGGGGCCGCGCCGCTTCTAGCGTGGGGGCATGACCACGCCTGTGTGCACGTTCGCCTCGAATCCGACGCCGTACCCGTCGTTCTCGGCGTACGTCCGGACCCGCGGCACGGTCCTGATGCGCACCGCGCGCTCGCTCACCGCCAACCCCTGCGACGCCGAGGACCTCCTCCAGACGGCCCTGGCCAAGACCTATGTCGCGTGGGACCGCATCGAGGACCACCGCGCCCTGGACGGCTACGTCCGCCGGGCCCTGGTCAACACCCGCACCAGCCAGTGGCGCAAGCGCAAGGTCGACGAGTTCATCTGCGACGAGCTGCCCGAGGCCGACGAACCGCCGGCCGCCGACCCGGCCGAGGCACAGGCACTGCGCGACGCGATGTGGCGTGCCGTGACCCGGCTGCCCGACCGGCAGCGGGCGATGGTCGTACTGCGCTACTACGAGGACCTGAGCGAGGCCCAGACCGCCGAGCTGCTCGGAGTCTCCGTGGGCACCGTCAAGAGCGCCGTCTCCCGGGCGCTGGTCAAGCTCCGCGAGGACCCGGAACTGACACCCGTCCGCTGAGTCGAGGTGCGCCCGGCCCCACCCGCCCGATGTTTCACGTGAAACATCGGGCCCCGTTTTCTACTCTTGGGTAGTGACAGACCGACCGGTACGTGCGCAGAATCGCAGCATCCGTAGCCGCCGCAGCGCCGCAGCGCCCACCGGGAGGACGCTTTGCTGAGCACCATGCAGGACGTACCACTCCTCGTCACCCGCATACTGCAGCACGGGATGACGATCCACGGGAAGTCCCAGGTCACGACCTGGACCGGAGAGGCCGAGCCGCACCGCCGCAGCTTCGCCGAGATCGGGACCCGTGCCACGCGCCTGGCCAACGCCCTGCGCGACGAGTTGGGCGTCCAGCAGGACGACCGCGTCGCGACCTTGATGTGGAACAACGCCGAGCACGTCGAGGCGTACTTCGCGATCCCCTCCATGGGGGCCGTCCTGCACACGCTGAACCTGCGGCTCCCTCCCGAGCAGCTGGTCTTCATCGTCAACCACGCGGTCGACAAGGTGGTCCTGGTCAACGGCACCCTGCTGCCGTTGCTCGTCCCGCTCCTGCCGCACCTGCCGACCATCGAGCACGTCGTGGTCGCCGGCATCGGCGACCGCTCCGCCCTGGAGGGCCTCGGCGTGCGCGTGCACGAGTACGAGGAGCTCCTGGCGGGCCGCCCGGACACCTACGACTGGCCCGAGCTGGACGAGCGCCAGGCCGCGGCCATGTGCTACACCTCCGGCACCACGGGCGACCCCAAGGGCGTCATCTACTCCCACCGCTCGATCTACCTGCACTCGATGCAGGTCAACATGGCCGAGTCGATGGGCCTGACCGACAAGGACACCTCCCTCGTCGTCGTCCCGCAGTTCCACGTCAACGCCTGGGGCCTGCCGCACGCCACCTTCATGACCGGCATCAGCATGCTGATGCCGGACCGCTTCCTGCAGCCCGCCCCGCTCGCCGACATGATCGAGCGGGAGAAGCCCACGCACGCCGCGGCCGTCCCCACCCTCTGGCAGGGGCTGCTCGCCGAGGTCACCGCCAACCCGCGCGACCTGACCTCGATGAAGCAGGTCACCATCGGCGGCGCCGCCTGTCCGCCCGCCCTGATGGAGGCCTACGACAAGCTCGGCGTGCGCCTCAACCACGCCTGGGGGATGACCGAGACCTCCCCGCTGGGCACCATGGCCCACCCGCCGGCCGGTCTGACCCCCGAGGAGGAGTGGCCGTACCGCATCACCCAGGGCCGCTTCCCCGCGGGCGTCGAGGCCCGCCTGGTCGGCCCCGGCGGCGACATCCTGCCCTGGGACGGCGAGTCGGCGGGCGAGCTGGAGGTCCGCGGCAGCTGGATCGCGGGCGCCTACTACGGCGGCGCGTCCGGCGAACCGATCCGCCCCGAGGACAAGTTCAGCGCGGACGGCTGGCTCAAGACCGGAGACGTCGGCGTGATCAGCCCCGACGGCTACCTCAGCCTCACCGACCGCGCCAAGGACGTCATCAAGTCCGGCGGGGAGTGGATCTCCAGCGTGGAGCTGGAGAACGCGCTGATGGCCCACCCGGAGGTCGCCGAGGCGGCGGTCGTCGCCGTCCCCGACGAGAAGTGGGACGAGCGCCCGCTGGCCACGGTGGTCCTGAAGGAGGGGGCCACCGTGGATTACGCGGGACTGCGCGCCTTCCTCGGCCAGTCGATCCCCAAGTGGCAGCTGCCGGAGCGCTGGGCGATCGTGGAGGCCGTTCCGAAGACGAGCGTCGGCAAGTTCGACAAGAAGGTGATCCGCAAGCAGTACGCGGAAGGCACCCTCGACGTCACCAAGCTCGACTGAGCCCCACCGGGCCACTGCCCACCGGGGCTACTGGCCGCGGGTGAGCCAGGGCCGCAGCAGCTTGCTGATCGCGGGCATGGCCACGTAGGTCATCAGGGTGCTGAAGACGACGGCGAACGCGGCCGTCCGGAGCACGAAGTTCAGATTCACCAGGTACGGCCCGAGCAGCGCGTTGCCCGCGAGCGAGATCGGGAAGATGGCCAGCCCCGAGCTGATCGCCATCTTCCACCGCGGCGGCGCGGGCCGGGCCGTACCCGGCTTCGCGAACCAGGTCTCCATGCCGTGCAGTTCGCGCCGGGCTATCTCGGTGTGGTGGTGCCCGAGACAGTTCGAGAACCAGGCGGCGCGCTCGGCCGAGTCCTGCCACCGCTGGAAGGCCGCCTGGTTGCGGAACCGGTGCACCAGGAACCAGGGCCCGCCGTCCACGGCCGGGCGGAACAGCCCGTACCCCAGGTGGTCGGGGAAGGCCGAGGCCGTCTCCAGGATCCCGTGGGCCCAGGCCTCGAAGTTCTCCTCGTGGCCCGGGTCGACCTGTCGCGCGATGAGCAGGCTGACCTCCCCGTTGTCGGCGGGGACGGTCTGCTCGCTCGTGTCGGTGATGGCCATGCGGCCAGAATGACTAGTTGGTGCCGATCTTGGCCAGCAGGTCCACGATGCGGCCCTGTACGTCGGCCGAGGTGGACCGCTCGGCGAGGAACAGCACGCTCTCGCCCGAGGCCAGCCGCGGCAGTTCGGCCGGCTCGATCCCGGTCGCCGTGTAGACGACCAGCGGGGTGTGGTTCAACTGCCCGTTGGCGCGCAGCCAGTCCACGATCCCGGCCCGGCGGCGGCGCACCTGCATCAGGTCCATCACCACCAGGTTCGGCCGCATCCGGGTCGCCAGCTCCACGGCGTCCGTATCGGCGTCGGCCCGCGCGACCTGCATGCCGCGCCGCTCCAGGGCGGCGGTCAGCGCGGTCGCGATCTCGTCGTGCTCCTCGATCAGCAGCACCCGGGAGGGGTGCTGCTCGCTGTCGCGCGGTGCGAGCGCCTTGAGGAGCACGGCCGGATCGGCGCCGTACGCGGCCTCGCGCGTGGCGTGCCCCAGCCCGGCCGTCACCAGTACGGGCACCTCGGCGGCCACCGCGGCCTGGCGCAGGGACTGCAGGGCGGTCCGGGTGATCGGTCCGGTCAGCGGGTCCACGAACAGCGCGGCGGGGAACGCGGCGATCTGTGCGTCCACCTCCTCGCGGGAGTGCACGATCACCGGGCGGTAGCCGCGGTCGCTGAGCGCGGCCTGCGTCTGCGCATCGGGAGCCGGCCACACCAGGAGCCGGCGCGGGTTGTCCAGCGGCTCGGGCGGCAGCTCGTCGTCCACGGGACGGGGCACGGTCCGGTTGACCACCTCGACGGCGCCACCGGGCCCGTCGAGCGGCTCGGGGCCCTCGGCGGACCCCGCCTCGGGGGCTCCTATGGCGAACGCCCGGCCCTCGGGCGCGGGCTCCGCGAGCCGGCGCCGCCGGCCGGAGCCGTTGGTGTCGGTGGAGGAGCCGCCCTGGCCGAGGCTGCCCAGCGCGCGGACGCTGATCGGCGCCCCGGCGGCCTCCGCGGGAGTGTCCTGCGGCTGCCGGGCTCCGGGTACGGCGATCAGCCCGCTGCCGTCCGAGTCCTCGGGGGCGGTACGGGCCGCCGGAACCGGCCAGGCCGGGGTGGCGGGCAGCGCACGCCGCCGCCCGGTGGGATGCGTCTCGGAGGCTACGGGGCCCTGCGCGCCGCTGTCCGGCTGCCCGGCGGCGGCTTCGGCGCCCTCGGAGTCGGTGCCGGGCGCGCCCAGCACCCGGCGCCCGCGCCGCCCGCCCGCGGCCTCGGCGTCGGCCTCGGCGGGGGCCTGCGGCGGCTGCGGAGCCGGCGTGGGCCCGGCAGGCAGCGCGAAGCCGCCCTCGGGGGCGATGGGCCGTACGGGAGCGGCAGCGGGGGAGGGCGGAGGTACGGGCATCGGAGTGGCCGGCGGAGCAGGCATCGGGGTGGGCGTCGGCCCGAGACCGGTCGCCGGCACCGGGCCGCCCGGCTGCGCCGGTCCCGCCGCGCCCAGGGCACGCCGCCGCCCGGCGGGGTGCTCCGTCAGCGGAACGGGGAGCCCCGGGAACGGCGGCACCGGCGCGGGAGCCACCGGCACGGGCGGGAGCGCGGGCATGGCGGTCCCCTGCGGGGGCACGGGCCGCCCGGGACCGCCCGGGCGGTCGTTGCCGCCACCGGACTCGCCGCCGCTGCCGTCACTGCCGTCGCCGTTCTGGCCGCGGCGCCGCCCCGTACCGCTGCCACCACCCAGGCCCGCCGGGTTCACGGGGGACTGGGCGAGCTCGGCGGGAGCGCCGTCGCCGGGCCGGGCGACCGCCCCGGCCTCACCGCCCCGGCGCCTGCCGGACGGCAGCGCGAGCGCGCTCCCGCCGTCGGAGTCCTGGCCCGCTTTCGCCATGCCGGTGCCGGTGCCGGCGCCCGTGTCGGCGGCGTCGTCGTCGAGGAACGCGTCCACACCGCGCCGGGCACGCCGGCCGCCGGAGACCTGCCCCGGGCCGCCCTCGGTCCCGGGCGCGGCCGGCGGAGGCTCCACCGGCTCGGGCAGGGTGACCGTCCCGGCTCCCGCACCCAGCGGCAGCTCCAGTACGTACGCCCCGCCGGGAGCGCCCGGCACCTCCACCGTCTGCAGCACACCGCCGTGCGCCTCCACGATGCCCCGCACGATCGGCTCGTGCACCGGGTTGCCGCCCTCGTACGGGCCGCGCACCTCGATCCGTACGACCTCGCCGCGCTGCGCGGCGGCCACCACGATCGTCGAGTCCATGTACCCGCTGCCCTGGCGGGTCTTGCCCGTGGCGTCCACCCCGGCGACGTCCGCGACCAGGTGCGCGAGGGCGGTCGCGATCCGCTCCGCGTCCACCTCGGCCTCGATGGTCGGGGCGTGCACGGCGAACTGCGCGCGCCCGGGGCCGATGAGCTCGACCGCGCCGTCGACACCGGCCGCGACGACCCCGTCGATCAGCACCTTCTTCTTGTCCAGCTTCTCGCCGCCCGCGTCGAGGCGCTGGAAGGAGAGCACGTTGTCGACCAGCGTGGTCATCCGGGAGTAGCCGGCGGCCAGGTGGTGCAGCAGCTGGTTGGCCTCGGGCCACAGCTGTCCCGCGTCGTCGGCGGCCAGCGTGGCCAGCTCCCCGCGCAGCTCCTCCAGCGGCCCGCGCAGGGAGTCGCCGAGAACGGACAGCAGCTGGGCGTGGCGCGCGGCCAGCGCGTCGTAGGAGCGCCGGTCGGTGAAGGTCATGACGGCGCCGACGAGCTGCTCCCCGTCCCGTACGGGTGAGGTGGTCAGGTCCACGGCGACGGGCTGCCCGGCCTTGTTCCACAGCACCTGGCCGCGGACCCGGTGCTTGCGTCCGCTGCGCAGGGTGTCGGCGAGCGGGGACTCCTCGAAGGGGAACGGCGAACCGTCGGCGCGCGAGTGCTGGACCAGCCCGTGCAGTTCGCGGTTGCCCAGGTCGGTGGCGCGGTAGCCGAGGATCTGGGCGGCGGCCGGATTGACCAGCACGACCCTGCCGTCGGTGTCCGTGCCCACGACGCCCTCGGCCGCGGCGCGCAGGATCATCTCGGTCTGGCGCTGGGAGCGGGCCAGCTCGGCCTCGGTGTCCAGCGTCTGCGAGAGGTCCCGTACGACGAGCATCAGCAGCTCGTCGCCGGTGTACGAGGGCTGCGGCTCACGGTAGGCGTCACGGCCGTCGAGATGGGCTGCGGTGACCTCGACGGGGAACTCGCTGCCGTCGGTGCGGCGCGCCACCATCCGTTTCGGGCGGGCGCGGCCGCCCTCGTCCTCGCCGGGCCGGCGCATGGAGCCGGGGATCAGCTTGGAATCGAACTCGGGCAGGAGGTCGAGCACGCCCCGGCCGACGAGCCCGGTACCGGGGCTCTCCATGACCTCGAGGGCGATCGAATTCGCGTTGACGACCGTGCCGTTGGCGTTGACGAGCAACAGCGCGTCCGGAAGAGCGTCGAGTATTGCTGCGAGGCGAGCAGCGCCTCGGGATGGCCTGCTGCTCACGACGAGCTTCCTCCCTGACCACAACTACCGGCATGTCACGGGAGGAGTCTATGCGCACGGGCTCCCGGCGAGGGGGCGGATGCCCGGCGCATTTCGCCCGACCGGCGCATCCTCCCAGGTCAGGCGCGCCCACGTGGAAGCACGGGTTCCAAGTCGTTCCACCTGCGGATCTCGCATCCGTTCGTCCGGCGGAACCGGGACTCCACCCTTTGGCCGTGCCAGGTTCCGGTGATCCGGGCGGTGGCGCGGCCGCCGTCCTGCATGGTGCACAGCTGATTCTTGGGCTCCGGGGCGAAGGGATCCTTCCCCTCGCGCGCGAGGGCTTCGAGGCGGGCGCAGGCGTCCTCGGCCCTGGGGTGGTTCCCGCCGGGCGGGTCGCACTCCAGCCGGTACTCGCCGTCGGCCAGCGGGTTGCCCGTGTCGGCCACGACGATCGCGAGCCGGTCGGGGGCCGGGGCCGGGGCGGGGGCGGGGGCGGAAAGCAGCCGGCCGAGCGGTGGCAGCGGGGGCAGCGGGCCCGCCGCCCCTGCGGCCAGAGCGGAGGCGACGGCGAAAGCGGCGAGACGCAGCATGGGGAACTCCAGGTCGTCCGTACGTCGTACGACAGACCAACGACGAGGCGGCGCCGACGTTCCGCACGCGAGGGTGCTTAAGGCTTTGCTCTGCGGGCCGCCCTCCTTGTACCGTGGGAGCGGATTGGTGACCGGCCCCTGGCCTGTGTCATCATCTGCACGCACCTTCGTACGCGAGGGTGTGCTGGAGGCGTCGCCTAGTCCGGTCTATGGCGCCGCACTGCTAATGCGGTTTGGGGTTTACGCCCCATCGAGGGTTCAAATCCCTCCGCCTCCGCACTTCACGAAGCCCCGGTCCTTGCGGACCGGGGCTTCGGTGCGTTCGGGGTCCGGGAGGTTGCGGGATCTGCCCGGGATCTGCCCGCGCGGACGCGTGCGGGGGACGCCACGGCACCCAACTGGATGATCTTCTTCCGAGGCGTTTCCGCAGGTCGGAGCGGGTGGGGCTAATGGATTTCGCGTCCCGGCGAGGTCCATGTATTGTTGTTCTCGCAAGGCCAACGGGGCGCAAAACCCCGGCCAGCCAAGCACTCGTAGCTTAACGGATAGAGCATCTGACTACGGATCAGAAGGTTGCAGGTTCGAATCCTGCCGAGTGCACAGCCCAAGAGGCCCCCCGGTTCACCGGGGGGCCTCTTGCGTTCCCCCCTCCGCCTCCCCCGCTCTCCCTCCTCCTCAGTGATGAGGCCTGGCTCCGGGGAGCCACGGGGTGAGATGGCTCTGCCGGGGGACGCGGGGTGACGGGCGGCCCGGATACGTTTTCTTGGAGATCGACTCGCCGGGAAACACCGCCGGGAAAGCAGGGGGAGCTCACATGGGACTGTTCGGGAACGCGCACGCAGTGGATCCGGCGTCGGCACACCGCGAGTACGCGCGGCTGCTGGGGCAGGGGGAGCAGGTGCACGCCGCCTATCTGCTCATCCGCGACACGATCCTGTTCACCGACCGGAGGCTTGTGCTCATCGACAAGCAGGGGCTCACCGGGAAGAAGGTGGAGTACCACTCGATTCCGTACCGGAGCATCACGCACTTCTCCGTGGAGACCGCCGGCCACTTCGACCTGGACGCGGAGCTGAAGATATGGCTTTCCGGGAGCTCGGCGCCGATAGCGAAGACCTTCACCAAGGGCGTCGACATCTATGAGGTCCAGGCGATCCTGACGCAGTTCGTCGCCCGCTAGCCGGGCCGGGGAGGAGAGGGGCGGGCCGAGCCCCGTTCGGTCGCGGGGGTGAATTCAGGATCGGGTAGCGTCTCGGCGGGGGCTTGCAGGGACGCGGGAGGAAGTGCGGTGGACGACATCGACCGGGCGCTGATCCAGCGCCGCCGGAAGGACGCGGGCCGGCCGTACGCGGCGCCGGCGGCCTTCGTCGTCCTGGAGACCCTCCTCGAGCGACCGCTTCCCCTGTGACCTGGTGGTGCACCGGCCTCCGGTGGAACGACGGCCGGCCCGCCATGGGCTGGTACGGGCGGGGACCGGGACGGGGAGAGCGCACCAGCCTCCTCGCGTACGGGCAGCCGCTCGCCTTCGCCGCCCGGGGAGAGCGCCACTGCCTCGGCATCCGGCGGGCCGGACGGCGGACGCCGTGCCCGACCGGGCGGACCGTGCCCGGCCGGGCCGGGAACGCCCAGTGCCCCGAGTGCGCCGGCCTGGACCGTTCCTTCTCGGTGGCGGCCGACACCAACGCCGGCGATCCGCGTACCTACCGGGTGTACCTCGCCTGGTTCGGGGCCGGGCTGGTCAAGGTGGGCATCACCGCCGAGGAGCGCGGGTCCGTCCGGCTGCTGGAGCAAGGGGCGGTGGCCTGGGCCTGGCTGGGGCGCGGGCCGCTGATGGCCACCCGCCGGACCGAGGAGCTGCTGCGGGCCGCCCTCGGAGTGCCCGACCGGATCGCCTATGCCCGTAAGCGGTCCGTGCGGGGAGAAGTGCCGCCGGGACCCGAGCGGGCGGCGGAGGTCGCGGCCCTGCACGCACGGGCGGCCGCGCTGGAGGGGTGGCCGGAGTCGCTGGAGAGGCTGGAGTGCGAGGTGACCGACCACGCAGGGGCGTTCGGGCTCGACGCCCTGCCCGCCCCTGCCCGGGTGATCACCGAGATGGTGCCCGGCGGAACCGTCTCCGGCCGGCTCCTCGGGGCGGCCGGGCCGGATCTGCACTTCGCCGACGGACTGGTGGTGGACACCCGGCTGCTCGCGGGGTGGGAGCTGGTGGCACCCGGGGAGGACGATGTCGCCGATGTGCCCGTGCTGGGGATCCCGAGTGCCGGGAGGGACACCGCCGCCGCCCAGGACGGGCTGTTCTGACCCGACCGGGTGCGTGGCGGGACAAGGTCAAAACTTGGATCCCTTTGGCCGTCCGGGCCGTTTTCCGGTGGACATGCCAGGGACCGGCCGCAGAGGGTGGTGGGCATGACCATCAAGCCCGTACAGGCCTTCGAACCGCCCTATGTCATCAGTGTGTTCACCAGCGTCCGGACCCCCGAGGACAGTGGATACCCCGAGACGCTCGACCGGATGACCGAGCTCGTCAGCGGCAACCCGGGTTTCCTCGGCTACGAGTCCGCGCGGACGCCCGGCGGGCTCGGCATCACCGTGGCCTACTTCCGTGACCACGAGTCCCTCGCACTCTGGCGCCAGGAGATGGAGCACCAGGCGGCGATGAAGCAGGGCCGCGCCGACTGGTACGAGAGCTACACGCTGCACATCGCGACGGTCGAGCGGAGCCACGGCTTTGTCCGCGAAGACGGCTGAGGCCGTCCGGGCGTTCCGGGAACGGCTCGGGGTGCCCGGGCTGGTCGACGTACACACCCACTTCATGCCCGAGCGGGTGCTGGACAAGGTGTGGGACTACTTCGACGCGGTCGGACCCCTGACCGGCGTCGAATGGCTCATCACCTACCGGCACGAGGAGGAGCAGCGGGTCGCGCTGCTCCGGGAGTTCGGGGTCCGGGCCTTCACCGCCATGCTCTACCCCCACAAGCCGGCCATGGCGGCCTGGCTCAACTCCTGGTCCGCCGATTTCGCAGCCCGTACCCCCGACTGCCTGCACACCGCGACCTTCTTCCCGGAGGACGGGGTGCGGGAGTACGTCGGTCAGGCCGTCGCGGCGGGGGCCCGGGTCTTCAAGGCCCACCTCCAGGTAGGCGGGTACGACCCCACCGACGACCGGCTCGACCCGGTCTGGGGGATCCTCGCCGAGGCCGGGATCCCGACGGTCGTGCACTGTGGTTCGGGGCCCGTCCCGGGGAAGCACACCGGACCCGAGCCGATCGCCCGGCTGCTGGCCCGCCACCCCAGGCTGCCGCTGATCGTCGCGCACATGGGGATGCCGGAGTACGCCGATTTCCTCGACCTCGCCGACCGGTACTCCGAGGTCCGCCTCGACACCACGATGGCCTTCACCGACTTCTCGGAGCAGTTCAGCGGCTTCCCGCCGCAGGACCGCGGCCGGCTCGCCGACCTCGGCGACCGGATCCTGCTGGGCACCGACTTCCCGAACATCCCCTACCCCTACGAGCACCAGCTCGAAGCCCTCGAACGGCTCGGCCTCGGCGACGCCTGGCTGCGCGCCGTCTGCCACGACAACGGTGCCCGGCTCTTCCACCTGGCCTGAGGGGCGGGAGGGGTTTCTCAGGGAATTCACAGGTTCACGCAAGAGCGCTCTCAGGGGCGGCGGCCAGCGTGTACGCATGACTGCGACGACCACATCCCACGCGTCCACGTCCACCGGCAACCACACGGCCCTCGTGCGGCCCGACGGCAGCCCGTGCCGGGTCCTCGTCGTCGACGACGAGGCCGCCCTCTCCGAGCTGCTCTCGATGGCCCTGCGCTACGAGGGCTGCGAGGTCCGCAGCGCGGGTGACGGTGCGGGCGCGGTGCGCGCGGCACGGGAGTTCCGGCCCGACGTCGTCCTGCTCGACATCATGCTCCCCGACATGGACGGGCTGGCCGTCCTGGGCCGCCTGCGGCGGGAGCTCCCGCACGTCCCGGTGCTGTTCCTGACCGCGAAGGACTCCGTCGAGGACCGCATCGCCGGTCTGACGGCGGGCGGCGACGACTACGTCACCAAGCCCTTCAGCCTGGAGGAGGTCGTCGCCCGGCTGCGCGGCCTGGTCCGGCGCTCCGGTGCGGCGCAGGCCGCGCGCGGCGGATCGGTGCTGGAGGTCGGTGACCTGCGCCTCGACGAGGACAGCCACGAGGTGATCCGGGGCGGTCAGGACGTCCACCTGACCGCGACCGAGTTCGAGCTGCTGCGCTACCTGATGCGCAACCCGCGCCGGGTACTGAGCAAGGCGCAGATCCTGGACCGCGTGTGGTCGTACGACTTCGGCGGTCAGGCCAACGTCGTCGAGCTGTACATCTCCTACCTGCGGCGCAAGCTCGAGAGCGGAACCGGCCTCCCGCCGATGATCCACACCCGCCGTGGCGCCGGCTACCTGATCAAGCCGGCCGACTAGTGGCAGCCGGCGAGCCCAGGCCGGCCGGCCGTGCGCGCGAGGCGGCCGAACCGGGAGCCGGGGACGTACGAGCACCCGCGCGCACCCGCCGTCCCCGCAGGCCGGGCCGCCCCGGGCGCCCCTCCGGCCCCCGCCGCCCCCGCCAGAGCCGGCGGCCCTGGTCGCTGCGGACCCGGCTCGTCGTCTCGGCGGTGGCCCTCATCGCCGTCGTCGGCGCGGCCATCAGCACCGTCACCACCGTCGCACTGCGCTCGTACCTGGTCGACAAGGTCGACGAACAGCTGCGCGTCTCCGTCCAGATGGCGAGCCGCCCCAGCCCGGGCAAGTTCCCCCGGGAGAACAACCTCAACGTCGTCACGGGGCCCGGATCTCCGCTCGGTGCCGTCGGCGTCCGCCTCGACAGCGCGGGGAAGACCGTCGAGAGCGTCCGCAGCGAACGCAGTGCGGCCGTCGGCGGATCCGGCTCCGGGTCTGCCGGCCGCCCGCCCCTCACCCCGGCCCAGGCCTCCGTCCTCGCCGGGGCCGCACGCAAGGCCGCCGACGGGCGCCCCGGCGACCCGGTCGAACTGCAGCTGCCCGGCCTCGGCGGCTACCGGGTGCTGACCGCGCCCGGCAGCAGCAGCGGCGGCAGTGCCGGCAGTGTCGGCGGCATCGTCATCGGATTCCCGCTCTCCGACGTCGACTCCACCGTGCACACCCTGATCGCGGTGGAGGTCTTCGTCACCCTCGCCGGACTGATCGCGGCCTCCCTCGCCGGACAGGTCCTGGTCGGTGTCGCCCTGCGCCCGCTGCGCCGGGTCGCCGCCACCGCCACCCGGGTCTCCGAACTCACCCTGCACAGCGGCGAGCCCGCCCTTCACGAGCGGGTCCCCGACGCCGAGGCCGACCCGCGTACCGAGGTCGGGCAGGTCGGCGCAGCCCTCAACCGGATGCTGGGCCACGTCTCCTCGGCCCTGACCGCACGCCAGCAGAGCGAGACCCAGGTCCGCCAGTTCGTCGCCGACGCCAGCCACGAGCTGCGCACCCCGCTGGCCTCGATCCGCGGCTATGCCGAACTGACCCGCCGGGGCCGCGAGGAGCCGGGCCCCGACACCCGGCATGCCCTGGGCCGCATCGAGTCCGAAGCCACCCGGATGACCGGTCTGGTGGAGGACCTGCTGTTGCTGGCCCGGCTCGACGCGGGTCGCCCCTTGTCCACCTGCGACACGGATCTGGCCCCGCTGGTCGTGGACGCCGTCAGTGACGCCCGGGCCGCGGGCCAGGGCCACCACTGGCGCCTGGAACTCCCGGAGGAGCCGGCGCCCGTCCACGCCGACCCGGCCCGGATCCAGCAGGTTCTGGTGAACCTGCTGGCCAACGCCCGGACGCACACCCCGCCCGGCACCACCGTCACGGCGCATGTTTCACGTGAAACATCCGCCGTCCGGCTCCGGATCGAGGACGACGGCCCCGGCATCCCGCCCGAGCTGCTGCCCCACGTCTTCGAGCGCTTCGCCCGCGGCGACGCCTCCCGCTCCCGCTCGGCGGGCTCCACCGGCCTCGGCCTGGCCATCGTGGCCGCCGTCGTCGCGGCCCACGGCGGCCACATCGGCGTCCGCAGCGCCCCCGGCCACACCTCCTTCGAGGTCCTGCTCCCCCTGGCCGACCCGGCGACCGGCGGAGCCCCCGCCGCCCCCGCGCGGCCGGACTCACAGACAGGCCACAGGGTCAGCACACAGCGGTGACAGCCCGGCCCGAGAGGGTCGGATCATGCCTACCGACACCTCTCACGGAGCGCTCCCGGTACGGGCGCCCCTCGCGCCCGAACCGGGTGAGCCCGTCCTCGACGTGGTGATCCCGGTCTTCAACGAGGAGACGGACCTCGGCCCCTGCGTGCGCAGGCTGCACGAGCACCTCACCCGGACCTTCCCGTACCCCTTCCGCATCACCATCGCCGACAACGCGAGCACCGACCGCACCCCCGAGGTCGCGGCCGCCCTCGCCGCCTCCGTGGCCGGGGTACGCAGCACCCGGCTGGAGCAGAAGGGCCGAGGCCGGGCCCTGCGCACCGTGTGGGGGGACTCGGAAGCGCCCGTCCTGGCGTACATGGACGTGGACCTCTCCACCGACCTCAACGCCCTGCTGCCGCTGGTCGCCCCGCTGATCTCCGGCCATTCCGACCTCGCCATCGGCACGCGCCTGGCCCGCTCCTCACGGGTGGTCCGAGGGGCGAAGCGGGAGTTCATCTCCCGCGCCTACAACCTGCTCCTGCGCTCCTCGCTCTCCGCCCGCTTCAGCGACGCCCAGTGCGGCTTCAAGGCGATCCGCCGCGAGGTCGCGACCCGGCTGCTGCCGCTCGTCGAGGACTCCGGCTGGTTCTTCGATACCGAGCTGCTGGTCCTCGCCGAGCGCGCCGGGCTGCGGATCCACGAGGTCCCGGTGGACTGGGTCGACGACCCCGATTCCACCGTCCACATCGCCCGCACCGCAGCCGAGGACCTCAAGGGCGTCTGGCGGGTGGGCCGGGCACTGGCGGTCGGCGCGCTCCCGCTGGACCGGCTCGCCCGCCCCTTCGGAGACGACCCGCGCGACCGCACCGCCCTGCCCGGGGTGCCGCGCGGGCTGGCCCGCCAGCTCCTGGGCTTCTGCGTGGTCGGAGCCCTGTCCACCCTCCTCTACCTGCTGCTCTACTCCGCGGCCCGGACCGCCGCCGGCCCCCAGCTCGCCAACGCCGCCGCGCTGCTGCTCTCCGCCGTCGCGAACACCGCGGCCAACCGCCGGCTCACCTTCGGCGTCCGCGGCCGGGCCCGCGCCGTGCGCCACCAGGCCCAGGGGCTCGTGGTGTTCGCCATCGGACTGGCCCTGACGAGCGGTTCGCTCGCCGCCCTCGGGGCCGCCAGCGCCACGCCGGGGCACAGCACCGAGCTGGCCGTCCTGGTCACCGCCAACCTCGCCGCCACCGTGCTGCGGTTCCTGCTCTTCCGCGCCTGGGTCTTCCCCGAGCGGCGCGCCACTCCCGCGAAGGACGACTCCTGATGACCACGGCAGCGCTACCGCTCCATCCGCCGTCCCCGGCCTCCCCGTCCCACAGGGCGACCCGGGCGCACGCCGCGCGGCCCGGCTGGGAACGCCCCGCCTTCCTCGGGCTGCTCCTGGCCACCGCCGTCCTGCTGCTCTGGGACCTGGGGGCCTCGGGCTACGCCAACTCCTTCTACTCCGCCGCCGTCCAGGCGGGCAGCGAGAGCTGGAAGGCCTTCTTCTTCGGCTCCTCCGACGCCGGAAACTCCATCACCGTCGACAAACCCCCGGCCGCGCTGTGGCCGATGATGCTGTCCGTCCGGCTCTTCGGGCTCGGTGCCTGGCAGATCCTGGTCCCGCAGGCCCTCATGGGCGTCGGCACGGCCGCCGTGCTCTACGCCTCCGTGCGCCGCCAGTTCGGCCCGGTGGCGGCCCTGATCAGCGGAGCCGTCTTCGCGCTCACGCCGGTGGCCGCGCTGATGTTCCGCTTCAACAACCCCGACGCACTGCTGACCCTGCTGATGACGGTCACCGTGTACTGCGTGCTCCGGGCCCTCGACGGGGCGCACACCAAGTGGCTGGTCTGGGCCGGGGTCGCGGTCGGCTTCGCCTTCCTGACCAAGACCCTGCAGGCCTTCGTCATCCTGCCGCCCCTCGCCCTGCTGTACGCGGTCTGCGCGCCGACCGGGCTGCGCAGGCGCCTCGGGCAGCTGCTGCTCTCCACGCTCGCGATGGTCCTGGCCGGCGGCTGGTGGGTGGCGATCGTCGAACTGTGGCCCGCCTCCTCCCGCCCGTACATCGGGGGCTCGCAGACCAACTCCTTCCTGGAACTGACCCTCGGCTACAACGGCCTCGGCCGGATCAACGGCGAGGAGACCGGCAGCGTCGGCGGTGGAGCCCGTACGGCCGCCGAGGGCATGACCGGTGGCCCCGGCGGCGGTGGCGGTGGCGGTGGCTGGGGAGAGACCGGCATCGACCGGCTGTTCTCCTCGAACATCGGCGGTCAGATCGGCTGGCTGCTGCCCGCCGCGCTGATCCTGCTCGTCGCGGGCCTCGTGGTCACCTGGCGGGCCCGCCGGGCCACCGACTCCCTGGAGGGCATGGCCCGCGCGGCCTTCCTCGCCTGGGGCGGGGCGCTGCTGATCACCGCGGTGGTCTTCAGCTTCATGCAGGGCATCTTCCACGAGTACTACACCGTCGCCCTGGCCCCCTACATCGCCGCCCTGATCGGCATGGGCATCGCCGTCCTGTGGGAGGAGCGGGGCAGCCGGGCCGCCTCCCTCACGCTCTCGGGGACCCTCGCTCTCACGTCGTACTGGGCCTTCGTGTTGCTCGGCCGCTCCGCGGAGTACGTGCCGTGGTTGCGCTGGTCGGTCCTCGCTGTCGGACTCGGCACGGCCCTGCTGCTGCCGTTCACCGCGCGGCTGGGCCGCCGCACCGCACTCGGCATTGCGGCAGTCGGCCTGGGCGTGGCCCTGGCCGGACCCCTCGCGTACTGCCTGACCACGGTGACCACCGCGCACACGGGCTCGATCGTCACGGCGGGCCCGGCGGTCGCGGGCGGCCGCGGCGGCCCCGGTGGCGGCGGGGGGATGCGCTTCGAGATGCCGGGCGGCGGCGGGATGCCCGGTGGCGGAGCCGCACCGCAGGGCATGCCTCCGGGCGGAACCGCCCAGGGCGGCCAGGCTCCCGGGGGCCAGTCCCAGGGCGGGCAGGCCCCCGGCGGTCAGGCGCAGGGCGGCCAGGCCCCCGGCGGCAACCAGACCACTGACGGCGGCCGGACAGGCCGGACCGACGGCGGCGGCCCGGGCGGAACCGGCGGAGGCATGGGCGGTGGCGGAGGCGGCGGCATGGGCGGCCTGCTCGGCGGGACGAGGACCAGCGCCGAGGCCACGGCCGCGCTGCGCGCCGACGCGGACCGGTACACGTGGGCGGCGGCGGCCATCGGCTCGCAGAACGCCGCGAGTTACCAGCTGGCTTCGCAGCAGCCGGTGATGGCCCTCGGCGGCTTCAACGGCAGCGACCCCTCTCCGACCCTGGAGCAGTTCAAGGCGTACGTGAGCGCCGGGAAGATCCACTACTTCATCGGCCAGGGCAGTACGGGAGCCGATGGCGGCGCAGCCGCCGGTGAAGCGGGCGGCGCCGCCGAGACCGGCACCGCGACCCGTGGCGGGGGCGGCCCCGGCGGGGGTGTGAGCAGCTCCATCGAGACCTGGGTCAAGGCCAACTTCAAGGCCTCCACCATCGGCGGAGCCACCTTCTACGACCTCACCGCACGCACCTCGCAGGCGTCCACGACCCCCTAGGTCGTCTCTTTCGGATCTTGCCGGGCCCGCGACGCCTGGCACCGCGCCTGGCCGCACTGCCGAGGCGACCACGTACGTCC